>JAFADT010000089.1 GCA_023424585.1 Pseudomonadota bacterium | reverse complement strand
GAGGTGCGCCGTGTTTCAACCCACGCTCCGCTCCGAAGAGCGGAGCGACCCCCTACTGGTCACAACCTATGAAGTTTCCAAAGAAAGTCCGCTCATTTCCGCGAACCTCCGCGCCCCCACTGTCCATCCTCGACAATCGGACCACGCCCTCCTCGCAACCCCGCGGACCCGCTCGGGTTTCTCCGAGCGCGAACCTCGGGCGGCCGCTCCGTCCATCCAGGTTCGCGGCGCACATCACACGATGAGCGGCCCCGTGGGATCCAGGGGCGGCCTCACTCCGTGGTGCTCGCACCGGGCCTCCTCGTCCGCGTGCAGGAAATAGAAGCGCAGGCTGTCCTTCGTCAGCTCCGCCTCATCCAACAACCGCTGGCGCAAGGCCACCCATTCGCGCTTCCCCACCCGACACTCAAACAACGAATACTGCACCCGGACCCCGTGGTCCTTGCACGCCTCCGCGATGCGCCGCAGCCGCCGGGCCCCTGCCGCGTCATCGTTCGCCACGTCGTAGCAGACCAGCACGAGCATCCCCTCTCACCTCACCCGGAAGGGCGGATACACCTCCAGGTCGCCCCGGATCACCCGCGCCAGCAACAGCGCCTGGAGGTGCGGCACCCGGCCCCAGGGCACCTGCTGCCCGAGGAACTCGTGCTGGACCTCCACCTGCTTCGCCTCCTGGTATGCCACCAGGAACGTCTTCCTCGCCGCGTCGCTCATCCTCCACCCACCCGCGGCATCCTCCACGAAGTCACCCGGCCCCACCTGTCCCCGGTTCACCAACGACAACACCAGCCGGTCCACCACCGCCGCCCGCAGCTCCTCCATCAGGTCCAGGGCCAACGACAGCCGCCCCGGCCGCTCCTCGTGCAGATACCCCACCGCCGCGTCCAGCCCCACCCCCGCCGCGGCTCCCGCGCAGTCCTGCGCCAGCAACGCGTACCCGAACGACAGCAGGGCGTTGATGCGATCCTTCGGCGGCCTCCGGCTCCGCCCCCCGAACCGGAACGCCTCCTCCTCCCGCTTCACCAGTAGGGGAAACGCCGCGAAGTACTCCCGCGCCGCGTTCCCCTCCACACCTCGCACCGCGTCCAGCGTCCCGGCGCGCCCCAACGCTCGCAGGCTCGACGCCAACTGCTCCGCCGCGTCCGCCAGGCCCTGCCTCCGGACCTCCGCCGCGTCGCGCCTCGCGTGCAGCAGGAACTGCCGCGCGTTGTAGACCTTGCCCGCCACCATCGCCCGTGCCAGCTCCAGCGTGCGGGCCGCGTCGTCCGCGCACCGGAACTGCCCCCGGCGCAGCACCACGTTCCCCCCAGGCACGCCCTCCACCCGCGCCAGGAAACGCCCCGTGGGAGAGAAGAACGCCACGTGCACGCCCGCCTCCGCCAGCGCGGACATCAGCTCCGGCGACACACCCACCCGGCCAAAACACACCACCGACGCCAGGTGCTGCAACGGCACCTGGATCCGTGTCGTCTCCTCCACCCGGACCACCACCGTCTCGTGGTCCTTGCGCAGGTACGCCCCGTCCGTCGTCACGAAGAGCGTGTTGAGCTGAAGGCTCACTCCCCCTCCTCCAGGTTCAGCATCCGCGCCAGATGCCGGGCCGCCCGTCCCGGCTGGGACATCGGCTCCGGCAGACAGCGCGCCCGCAACGAGCACGGCGGGCACCGCGCGTCGAACACCGCGCGCGGCACCCGCCGCTCCTGGATGAAGCCCGCCAGCCGGCGCGCCGCGGCCTCCGTCTCCTGCCGCAGCGCCACGTCGAACCGCACGCCCACCCGCCGGTGGCTCGCGCCGTAGAAGAGCGCGCCCTCCGGCACCGCCACGCCGTGCATCTCCTCCAGGCACAGCGCCTGGGCGCACAGCTGCACCCGGTCCGCGCGCTCCGACTTCAGCCGCCCTCGCTTGTACTCCACCGGGAAGGGCCGCCACCCTCCCGGCACCGACGCGTCCGCGTGGTACTCCACCGCGTCCGCCTGCCCCACCAGACCCAGCCGCTCCGAGCGCAGCGGCAGCGCCCTCACCACCCTCCCGGCCCCACGGCGCTCGCTCCCCGCCCGGTCCACCCGTTCATGGAAGAGCCTCCCCGCCACGGTCGCCGCGTCCTCCTCCCAGACCCGCTCGACGTGGATGAGCGCCGCCTGCCGCTCGCAGTACACGAGGTGCTGCAAGCCAGAGATGGGCACCAGGGCATCGGACTCGCTGGGCCCTCCGCTCATCCGCCCAGCTCCATCACCTCCACGCCCTGCGGGACGCTGCCCACGCTCAGCGCGTAGTCCGCGAAGTCACGCGGCGGCTTCGAGTCGTCCTTGCGCCGCACCGACACGGCGTCGAACAGCTTGTGCGCGGGCGCGTTGCCCAGCTCACTCGCGTGCCGGAACACCAGCAGGCGCCGCGTCGCCATCAGCCCACGCGCGGCGCTCCGGTCGTGGTCGAACATCTCCACCAACGCCTTCCACAGCAGGTCCAGGTCCGCCTCGCCGAAGCCCGTCTGCTTCGCCAGCGACGGCGACACGAAGCCGTGCGCACGGTACAGGCCGTAGGGCACCGTGGTCTTGCGGCCCATGGTGCGGTTGTCTCCGCCCTGGTTGTCCGCCTCCTTCTGCGTCGCCACCGCCATGCGCGTGATGGTGTGCTCCGCCGACACCACCGGGTCCAACGACCGTCCGAACGTGAGCTGCACCGGCCCCCGCACCTGCCCCGCGTTGGCCTCCTTCAGGGACATCACCGCCCCGAAGGTCCGCACGTCGAAGTAGCGCCGGCACATCTCGGCGCGCACCTTGCGCACCACCTCTCCTTCCGAGGACTTGCGCGGCTTCTTCTCCGCCTTGCCCTTGCCCTCCGCCTTCGGCGAGTCCGCCGCGGCCTCCGCGCCAGGCTCCTGCGCATTCAGCCCCAGCCGCGCGTACGCCTCCGCGTGGAGCGCGGAGAGCACCCCGCGCTCCTTCACGTAGATGTCATGTCCATCCGCGTCGCCGTGGACGAGCTGCACGTAGTTGCGCACCTTGCGCTTGAGGCACACGTCGGTGACGAGCCCGTGGCCCGTCTCCGGGTCGATGCGCGGCAGGTTGCCCGCGTCGGGGTCACCGTTCGGGTTGCCATCCTTCACATCGAACAACAGGACGAAGTCGTAGCGGTTCTTGAGGTCGGACATGGGTCATTCACTCCAAAAAGACAGACAGGGGAGAAGGTGGGTTCAGGTCTCGGGCTGCTCGGCGTCCGCGGATGCCGCCTTGCGGAAGAAATCCTCGCGTTGCTGGTAGTAGCCCACGGCGAACAGGCCCTGGGCCTCCAGCGTCAGCGTGTGGGGCCAGGACTTCGAGGGGAACCGGTCCATGATCTGCCCCATCAGCTTGTCCAGCCAGCGGCCCGAGCGATCCGCCTTCGCCGCGTGGGCCGTCGAGAGCCGGATCAGCCTGGGCATCACGACGCCCGGGTTCGCCATCGCGGCGCCGAAGTAGCGGTCCTTGATGCTGGCGTTCACGTTCCCCAGCGCCGCGTACTGGAGCCGCTCCAGCACGGCGAACAGCCGGCCCAACTGATAGGACACCTCGGGACTGTCTGGGTTCAGCGCCATGGATACCTCCGGGAGTCGAGGGGAGAGCCGCCGCAGCCGGAGCAGCGTGGCCTTGATGAGCGCGCAACGCGCGTACAGCAGGAAGCCGGGGGCATCGCCCTTGTCGGGCACGCGCAGGCGGCGCAGGGCCGCCGCCAGCAGCTCGCGAGGCAAGGGGCGGCGCATCATCGCCGCGCCCAGGAGCTTGCCGGCCAGATCCGGCGGATTGCCATTCCGCCCCGGTGGCTCCACGGCCCGCAGCAACTGCCACAAAGGCAGGGGCCGGCCCCGGCCTCCCTCCAGCCGCAGATCGTCGAACCACTCCCCCAGGCTCTGCTTGAGGTCGCGGACCGAGGACTCGAACCACTCGCGCACCACCACGCGCGCCGCGTTGCCTCCCAGCACCAACGCATAGAAGGGCCTGTCATCGAACGCCGCCGGCTCCAGGCCTCGGAGCGGAGCCTCCGCGAAGTGGAGCGCCTGCCGCACACCCGGCGGGCTCGCGGTCTCCTCCTGCGTGGCCGGCGCGTCGAGCAGGGCCAGCAGCGCATCCACCGCCTGCTCGGCCTCGCGCGTCCAGAAGACCGCCACCGCGTCCTCGCCGAGCGCCACCCCTCGCCGAAAGCGCCGCTCGCCATCTCCCGACAGCATGTGGTTGAGCGCCGTGACGTAGCCCTCCGCCACGGGCCGGGAGATGGGCGCGTTGTAGCCCTGGTCCAGGCCGTGGGAGCAGAACGCCTCCTCGTTGAAGGACACCAGCGACGCCCCCGAGGGCTGAGCGCCCGGCACCCGCTTGATGGACGGATGCAGGCGGGCCACGGGCCCCCACCGCCCCGTCACCAGGCACCGCATCGGCGGTCCTCCGTCTTCCTCCTCCGCGCTCCGCTTCCGGCGCCAGGCCTCGCGCAGCGCGGGCCGCTCATGCACCAACTGCACGTCGTCCCCGGACCACCGGAAGGCCAGCCGCTCCTCACCGGTCCACTCGGCGCGCTGCTTCAGGATGCGCGGCAGCTCCGAGTCGAGCCGCCCCAGGAACGCGGCCACGGCGCGCGCCGCCGGGTCTTGCGTCTCCTTCGCCGCCGCGTCCACCAGCTCTCGGAACGCCGCGTTGCGCTCGGGGTTGCGGCGTGCCCTGGCCTCATCTCCACCGTGAGCCAATACATACTTGGCGTTGTCCACGAAGAAGCCGGGCAGGATGGCGTTGGCCCGCTTGGGGATGCGCGGCACATCCCGTCGGGGAACCCGGCCCTTCTCATCCACGGTGGGCACCAGCGTGAGGAAGCGGCCGTCGTCCGCCACCACCAGGAAGAAGTCCACGGCCAGCGGCTCGACGTCGGGGTCCTCCAGCAGCCCCTCGCGCAGCGCATACTCATACAGCGCGCCAACCATCATGGGCGCACCTCCCCACCCTGCTCGCGCAGCACGGCTTCCAGTGGCGGCACCGTCAGCCGCCCCCCGGTCAACCTCGCGTCGAAGAACAGCGGCACCACGCCGTCCTGCCGATAGTCGAAGTCGTAGAACATCAGGCCCAGCGGCCGATCCACCTCCGGCTGGATGGGCACCACCTCCTCGGGCGCGGGCTCCACCGCCGCCGCGAACTCGCGGCAGCCCAGGTACGGGGCCTGGAACGTCTGCCCCTTCTCCAGCCGGCGCTCGAACATCTCCTCGAACTTGCGCAGGTTGTCCTCGGGTCCGGCGCGCTCCGTCAGGTGGAAGGAGGCGGACACCACGTAGTCCACGTTCTTCAGCGCCACCGTGTTGCGCTGGGCCCGGCGGTCCGGGTCGCTCGCGTAGAACTCCGTCCCCAGTGACATCCGCTGCTTCACCTCGTTGCGGCGGAAGCTCACCCACTGGATGGGCGCCAGCACCGCCACCTCGTGCACGCGCCAGCGGATGGCGGGCTTCCACAGCACCGACTCCACCAGCCCCCGCGCCGCCGAGGGCGTCATCACCTCGTAGCTCACCCGCTCCACCTTCATCTCCGGCCGGCTGAAACACGCCACCGGCCCCCGGGCCCGGAGACGAAACACCCGGCTCACCTGTGCACTCATGTCGCCCTCCCGCGTGTCGTTCGCGCGTTCATCAACTGACCAGCTTCTCGGGGGCCCACGTCCCCACGCGCTCGGGCACCAACCCCAGACGCTTGTCGTAGGCCCCCTCCGCGGCCTCCAGGACCACCACCGTCTCCGCCACCCAGCGGGCGCAGTGGCTCTTCAGCCAGGCCTCCCGCTTCCCCTTCTCCACGTTCACCGTGAAGCGTTGCAGGCGCCGCAAGCGCTCACGCGAGGGCCCCAGCCGCTCCAGCGCCGCGACCGCCTCCCGCGCATCGCCATACGGAACGACCACCGGCGCGGACCAGTCGTCCTCGATGAACTGGAACAGCTCCGCCGTCGTCCTGAAGCACAGGGCCTCCCGGAGCGGCAGGAGGCCCTTCGCGTCCAGGGACTTCGCGCTGTAGAGCCCATGGAAGTAGCGCTGGAACAGGGCCGGGTCGAAGAGGTCCAGGCCCGGCGCCTCCGCGAGCAGCCCCTGCGTCACCGCCATCGCGGTCCGCGCCACGCCCCTCGGCGGCTTCGTGGGCGACAGGAACACGCGCAGCTCTCCGCCCTCCTCCAGCCGACCCTCGCGGTTGCACCGGCCCGCGGCCTGGGCCAGCGCGTCCAGCCCACCCAGCGCGCGGTAGACCACGGGGAAGTCCAGGTCCACGCCCGCCTCCACGAGCTGCGTGGACACCACGCGCACGGACTCGCCCCTCGCCACCGCCTCGCGGATCCGCCCCAGCACCTCGCCCCGGTGCGCCGCGCACATGAGCGCGGACAGGTGGAAGGCGGACGCGTCGCCCAGCCGCCGGTCCAACGCCTCGCAGACCTCGCGCGCATCCGCACGCTTGTGCACGATGGCCAGCACGCTCCGCTCCGCCGCCAGCTCCGCCGCCAGGTGCTCGTGCGACAGCGGCTCCTCCGACGCGGGCCAGCGCACCCGGACCCGGCGCAGGCGCCCGAAGGCCTCGCGCGGCTCTGGCGCCAGCTCCCGCACCTGCTCGAAGCCCTCCAGCAAGCCGGAGCGCCGTCCCAGCGCGGGCTGGGTCGCGGTGCAGATGACCACCGACGCGCCGTAGTCCGTCACCAGCGTGCGCAGCACGTCCAGGATGGGCGCGAGCAGGTCGGGCGGCAGCGTCTGCGCCTCGTCCAGCACGATGACGCTGCCCGCCAGCCGGTGCAGCTTGCGGCACGGTCCGGGCCGGTTCGCGAACAGGCTCTCGAAGAGCTGCACGGTCGTCGTCACGATGACCGAGCGGTCCCAGTTCTCCGCCGCCACGCGGTTGCGGCTCGTCTCCCGCTGCGGGTCCCCACCGGAGTGGTGCTCCAGCACCGCGTCCTCGCCCAGCGCCTCCGCGTAGACGGCCGCGTTCTGCTCGATGATGGAGGTGAACGGGATGGCCACCACCACCCGCTCCAGCCCGTTGCGCGCCGCGTGCTCCAGCGCGAACGCCATCGACGCCAGCGTCTTGCCGCCCCCCGTGGGGACCGTCAGGCTGAAGATTCCAGGGCGCTCCGCGGCCTTGGCCAGACACGAGGCCAGCACCTCGGAGCGCACCCGGTTCACCTCCGACAGCGGTCCGCGCGCCCGCACGCGCGCCTCCAGCCGCTCCAGGTGCGCGCGCAGCCGGTCGCGCAGCGCTTCGATGGAGGGACCACCGCCGCGCAGCGCGGCCCTCCCGGCGTCGAAGAAGGCCTCCGTGTCCAGGAAGTCCGCGTCACAGAGCGCGGAGAAGCTCATCCGGATCCACATCTCCAACCGCCGGCTCCGCTCGCGCGCCGACTCCTGGCCCCCCGGCCTGGGGGCCAGAAAGGACGGAACCGCCGGGCGCGCATGGGGGCGCAGCAGCCCCTCCGGGATGGGCCACTTCAGGGCCTGCGCGTACAGCGCCTGACGGTCCGGCGCGTTGAGCCGGTCCAATTCGAGCTGCTCCTTGTCCGCCAGGCCGCTGTGGTGACCCGCGATGATGAACGCCAGGAACAATCCCTGACCGCCCAGCATCGCCCGCGCATGCAGCGCTCCCGCCGTGGAGTGGTCTCGCGGGCCCACCGGCCCCTGCTGCTCCAGGTGGGCCTCGATGCCGTTCTCACGGCGGATCATGTTCTGGAACGCGACCGTGTACTTCCCCAGGTCGTGCCACCGGCCCGCGAGCCGCGCCCACTCCTCGGAGCCGAAGCGCCGCGCGAACCGCGCAGCCAGCTCGCCCACGGCCTCCAGGTGCTCCTCGAGCAGGTGCGGCCGGCCCTGCTCATCCACGTGTGCCCAGGCCGCGTGTGCATCAGACAAAATGTGCCCCCCTGGCGATGAGTGGCGTCAGCATGGAGCAAGGCCCATGCGCGCCGGCATCCCCCAGAAGAGGCATGGTGAGACAGCGGACGATGTGTCTTGAACGTCTCCGCTACGGCGGCCCGACCTGGACCTCCAGCTGCACATCCGAGAGCAAGCCGAGCACCTCGTCCCGATAGGGCAAGCCCCCCTGCGCCCCCAACCGCGTCGTCGCGATGGCCGCGGCCGCCTGAGCGAAGCGCGCGGCGGTGAGCAGCGGCTGGGACTCCGCCAGGGAGACAGCCAGCGCCGCGGAGAACGCATCCCCCGCTCCGGTGGAGTCCACGCTGTCCACCGGCAGCTCGGGCAGCCACGCCTCCTCCTCCCGTGACAAGAGCAGGCTGCCGCCCGGCGCCGCGATGATGGCCGCGCCCACGCCGCGCATCAGCAGGTTGCTCGCGGCACGGCTCGCGGAGGCCCGGTCATGCACCGGGATGCCCGTCAGCGTCCGGGCCTCGGCGGCGTTGGGCCGGATGACGTGGACATCTTCCAGCAACACCTCCGGCAGCGTCATGGCCGGCGCGGGATCCAACACCACCCGCACACCGGCGGCTCGCGCCAGCCGGACCGCCGCCTGGACCGCGGACGGCGGCACCTCCAACTGCACGAGCAGGACCTTCGCGGCGGCGATCCGCTCCGCGCTCCGCAGCACATCCCGGATGGAGAGCCTGTGATTGGCGCCCGGCGCGGAGAAGGTCTGCTTCCGCCCGCGCCCATCCACCATCACCAGCACCGCGCCAGCAGGCGCCTCCGGCTCGGACACCACCGACTCCAGCGACACGCCCTCCCGCTCCAGCCACGTCAGCTGCTCCAGGCCGCGCCGATCCGCCCCGACCCTCGCCACCAACGTGGCATCCGCCCCCAGCCTCACGGCGGCCACCGCGCCGTTGGCCCCCTTCCCTCCGAGCGCCTCCTGGAAGAGGTCCCCCTGCGCGCTGCCCCCCTTCTCCGGCAGCGACGGGCCGCGCACCAGGTAGTCCGTGGCCACGCCCCCCACCACCGCGATGCGAGGACGCCGGCTCATGGCGGGACCTCGCCGGACAGGGGCTCCCGCGCGGCCGGAGCCAGGTGCTGGAGGAACCAGTTCCGGGCCAGCCCTGCCGCCTGCTCGAGCGTCCCCGGCTCCTCGAAGAGGTGGGTCGCGCCGGGGACGATCTCCAGCCGCTTGTGCGCGCGCAGCGCCTCCATCGCCTGACGGTTGAGCGCGATCACCTGCGTGTCGTCCCCACCCACGATGAGCAGCGTCGGCGCCCGCACCGCCGGCAGCATGGCGCCCGCGAGGTCCGGACGGCCGCCTCGGGACACCACCGCCCGAATGGCTTCGGGCGCACGCCCGGCGGCCACCAGCGCCGCCCCCGCCCCCGTACTCGACCCCATCAACCCGAGCGGCTGGCTTCCCAGCTCCGGCACCCGCGCCAGCCACCGCTCGGCCCCCAGCAGCCGCCGCGCCAGCAGCTCGATGTCGAAGCGCAGGTGCCGCGTCCACCGCTCGGCCTCCTCCTCGTCCCGCGTGAGCAGGTCCATGAGCAGCGTCGCCAGGCCCGCGTGCTGAAACACGCCCGCGACGTACCGGTTGCGCGGGCTGAAGCGGCTGCTGCCGCTGCCGTGCGCGAACAGCACCACGCCCGAGGGCGCCTTCGGCATGCTCAGCGTCCCGTCCAGCCACACGCCGGGCTCCGCCTCCATCCGCACCGTGTGCTCCGTGATTCGTTGCTCAGCCATCCTTCAACCCTCCGCCGGGCTCACGGCGCCTGCGAGGCAGCCCCTTCTCCGTGCGCCGCTCGCGCCAGCAGCTCGCGCACCTCGTCGTCGGTGGTCTGCGTGAAGTCCTCGTACCATTGGCCCACCGCGTAGAACGGCGTCGGCGTGTGGACGCAGAGGACCGCGTCCGCCTCCCCCTGGAGCGACTCGCAGGTCTCCGGCGCCGCCACCGGCACGCCCATCACGATGCGCGCGGGGCGCTGCTGGCGGAGCGCTCGGAGCGCCGCCCGCATGGTGGAGCCCGTGGCCAGCCCGTCATCGACGAGGACCACCGTCCGCCCCTCCACGCGCGCCGGGGGCCTGCCGTCACGGAAGAGCCGCTCCCGCCGGAGCAGCTCCCGCGCCTCGCGCTCCGCCACCGCCGCGATGGCCGCCCCGGGGATCCCCAGCCTCCGCACCACGCCCTCATTGAGGACCTGGACCCCGCCCGTGGCGATGGCTCCCATGGCCAGCTCCTCGTGCCCCGGCGTGCCGAGCTTGCGCACCACGAACACGTCCAGCGGCGCGCCCAGCGCCCGAGCGACCTCGAACCCCACCGGTACGCCGCCGCGCGGCAGCGCCAGCACCAGCCGGTCCCCCCCACCCCCGAGCCGCACACGCAGCCGTTGGCCCAGCGCTCGGCCGGCGTCGAAGCGGTCTCGAAACAGTTGCATGTCATGCTCCCAGGACCTGCGAGACGTCCTCCCTCTTGAGGTGGAAGACCTGGGGGGCGGCAGCAAGGGCACCCTGCCTGCCCGCTCGCATCGCGCCCGGGTGACGGCGCGCTCGCCCAACGCCCACCGCCCCGGGGCGGACGCGACCGCGCGCCGTGTATGCCTTTGGGGCACCTGCCCCGGCGAACAACCATTAACAAACATTTACATCCGCCCCTGCGCACATAACGCATAGCGTCACCTGCCTATGGTCTGTTCCGCGTCAAAACCCCTCAGGAGTGCGTCAAAACCAACGCAGGGAGCCCCCATGTCGAAGGTCTATGAAGCGCCGGGTCAGAAGGGCAGCAAGGTCGAGTACAAGAGCCGCTACGGCAACTACATCGGCGGTGAGTTCGTCCCGCCCGTGAAGGGCCAGTACTTCGAGAACATCAGCCCCGTCACCGGCCGCCCCTTCTGCGAGATTCCGCGGTCCACGGCGGAGGACATCGAGAAGGCGCTGGACGCGGCGCACAAGGCGAAGGACGCGTGGGGCCGGATGGCCGCGGGCGAGCGGGCCAACATCCTGCTGAAGATCGCCGACCGCATGGAGCAGAACCTGGAGATGCTCGCCGTCTCCGAGACGTGGGACAACGGCAAGCCCGTCCGCGAGACGCTCGCCGCGGACCTGCCGCTCGCCATCGACCACTTCCGCTACTTCGCCGGCTGCATCCGCGGGCAGGAGGGCACGCTCAGCCAGCTGGACGACAACACCGTCGCCTACCACTTCAACGAGCCGCTCGGCGTCGTGGGGCAGATCATCCCCTGGAACTTCCCGCTGCTGATGGCCGCGTGGAAGCTGGCCCCCGCGCTGGCCGCCGGCAACTGAGTGGTGCTCAAGCCCGCGGAGCAGACCCCCGTCACCATCCTCAAGTTCGCGGAGCTGGTGGGCGACCTGCTCCCGCCCGGCGTGCTCAACATCGTGAACGGCTTCGGCATCGAGGCCGGCAAGCCGCTCGCCAGCAACAAGCGCATCTCCAAGATCGCCTTCACGGGTGAGACGACCACCGGCCGGCTCATCATGCAGTACGCCTCCGAGAACATCATCCCGGTCACCCTGGAGCTGGGCGGCAAGTCCCCCAACATCTTCTTCGAGGACGTCTTCGCCAGGGACGACGACTTCGCCCAGAAGGCGCTGGAGGGCTTCGCCATGTTCGCCCTCAACCAGGGCGAGGTCTGCACCTGCCCGTCGCGCTCGCTCGTCGCCGAGCGCTTCTACGACGAGTTCATCGCCAGGGCCGTGGAGCGCACGAAGCGCATCGTGCAGGGCAACCCGCTGGACACCGCGACGCAGATTGGCGCGCAGGCGTCCAACGACCAGCTGGAGAAGATCCTCAGCTACCTGGACATCGGCAGGAAGGAGGGCGCGAAGGTGCTCACCGGCGGCGGTCGCAAGACGCTGTCCGGCGCGCTGGCGGAGGGCTTCTACGTGGAGCCCACCATCTTCGAGGGCCACAACAAGATGCGCATCTTCCAGGAGGAGATCTTCGGCCCCGTCGTCGCGGTGACGAAGTTCAAGGACGCGGCGGACGCGCTCGCGCTGGCCAACGAGACGCTCTACGGCCTGGGCGCCGGCGTGTGGACGCGCGACACCAACACCGCGTACCGCATGGGCCGCGGCATCCAGGCGGGCCGCGTCTGGGTGAACTGCTACCACCTGTACCCCGCGCACGCGGCCTTCGGCGGCTACAAGCAGTCCGGCATCGGCCGCGAGACGCACAAGATGATGCTCAATCACTACCAGCAGACGAAGAACATGCTCGTCAGCTACGACCCGAAGCCCATGGGCTTCTTCTAGGCCACGCCCATGCCCGTGCCGCGCGTCGACGTCACGCCGGCCGCCGAGGCCCTGCTCCGCAAGATGCAGGGCCTCCACGGCCCGCTCCTCTTCCACCAGTCCGGCGGCTGCTGCGACGGCAGCGCGCCCATGTGCTTCCCGCGCGGGGACTTCCGCGTGGGACAGGAGGACGTGTACCTGGGTGAAATCGTCGGCACGCCCTTCTACATCTCCGGCCCGCAGTTCCAGCTCTGGCGCCACACCCACCTCACCGTGGACGTGGTGCCCGGGCGCGGCAGCGGCTTCTCCGTCGAGGCCCCGGAGGGCGTGCGCTTCCTCATCCGCTCGCGCCTCTTCACCGACGACGAGCACCGCGCGCTCGAACAGGAGGGGCCGCCGCCCAAGGGGCCCCAGCACTGAAGGACCGGCGGGCCCCGGCCTCCCTCACGGCTCCGGGGGAGGCCGCGCCTCCGCCGCGCTCCGGGGCAGCCGCAGCGTGAAGGTGGCGCCCTGCCCCGGCTGGCTGTCCACGTCGATGCGGCCGCCCAGCGCCTCGACAATCTGGCGGCTGATGTAGAGCCCCAGCCCCATGCCGCCGTAGTGCCGCTCGCTCACCGCGCGCTCGAAGCGGCCGAAGAGGCGCGGCAGCGCGTCCGCCTCGATGCCGATGCCCTCGTCGCGCACCTCCAGCCAGGCCTCGTCGCGCGCGTCCACGCCCGCGCGCACCGTCACCGGGCAGCCCGCGCCGTACTTCGCCGCGTTGGTGAGCAGGTTCACCAGCACCTGCTCCAACCGCAGCGCGTCCCACTGGCCCGTCAGCGTGCGCGGCAGCTCCAGCTTCAAGGGACACCGCGCCTGCGCGAACACGTCCTCCAGCCGCTCCACCGCGTCGCGCGTGAGCTGCGACAGGTCCACCTCCGCGCGCTCCAGCGACAGCTTGCCCAGGGACAGCCGGCTCACGTCCAGCAGGTTGTCCACCAGCGCCATCAGCCGCAGCACCTGCCGCTGCGCGGTGTTGAGCCTCCCCGTCACGGGCCCCGGCGCGCCGGCCGCCTCCAGCGCCCGGCCGATGAGGTTGTGCTGGAGGATGAGGCTGGTGAGCGGCGTCTTCAGCTCGTGGCTCGCCACGGAGAGGAACTCGTCGCGCAGGCGCACCGCGGCCTGGGCGTCGTGGAACAGGCGCGCGTTCTCCAGCGCCACGCTCACGCGCCGCGCCAGCTCCTCCGCCATGGTCACGTCCGCGGCCACCAGCGTGCGGTGGGGCTCGGCGGTGAACAGCGTGATGACGCCCAGCGTGCGGCCGCGCGCGCGCAGCGGCACCGACAGCACCGACGCGGGCGACAGGCTGTCCACCAGCGCCCGGTGCGCGTCGCTCGTGGAGAC
>JAFADT010000006.1 GCA_023424585.1 Pseudomonadota bacterium | reverse complement strand
CCTCCTCCACCGATGAGTGGAGGGCGCCGCGCACTTCCCCTGCGTCGAGCGCCCGGACGCCGTGGTCTCCGCCCTGCGTGCGCTGGTCGCCAGGATGACGCCACGTCCTTGAGTCCGCGGTCCTTGCACCTGCCTGCGTCCTCGCCGAGCATCGGCCCGTGGCTCCCCTCCCCCCGGCGTCGTCTCCTCACGTCCTGTCGGACCGCCTCGCGCGGACACGCGCCCAGGAGGCTGCGCTCGTCCTGGGCGCGGCGCTGCTCACCGCGCTGCTCGCCCAGGTCGCCGTCTCGGTGCCCGGGTCGCCGGTGCCCATCACGGGACAGACGCTCGCGGTCGTCCTCACGGCGGCGGCGCTCGGGCCGGGCCGGGGCCTGGCGGCACAGGCCGCCTATCTCCTGCTGGGCGCGGTGGGGCTGCCCTTCTTCGCGAAAGGGGCCAGCGGCTGGAGCGCGCTCATCGGGCCCACCGGTGGCTTCCTGGTGGGCTTCCTCCCCGCCGCGTTCCTCGTGGGCCTCGCGGCGCGCCACGGCTACGACCGGCGGTGGTGGACGGCGGGCCCGCTCTTCCTCGCGGGCCAGCTCCTCGTCCTGGCCATTGGGGTGTCCTGGCTCCAGGTGAAGACCGGGCTCGACCTCACCACGGCCTTTCAGAAGGGCGCGCTTCCCTTCATCCCAGGAGGTCTGCTCAAGGCCGCCATCGCGGGCGCGCTCATTCCCCTCGCCTGGAGATACACGCGGCCGCGCGCGGCCTGACGAAGTCCGCCGGTTTCATCCCAGGGCACGGCGGCCCGTGCGTCCAGGCGCGCGCCTGTAGCTTCCTCAAGGCCGCCGTGGAGGCGCTGCCCCGTGAGCTGAGCCCCATGACACCCGCGTCCGCTGGGCGTGCTCGCGCGCGTGCCGGTTCTGGCACGTTCCTCCCCGACGCGGGCGCCGCCGCGAGGCGCTCCGCCGCGCAAGCGCTTGTCTCAACTGAGGTTCTGGCACCGCTCCCGCCATGGCGCGGGGGTTGCTCAAGGCCTGCGCGTCGCGCCGGAAAGGACCGGCGCGCGTACCGTCGAGTGCCATTGCATGCACCTTGTATCCCCGTGGAAGCAGTCCCTGCGCTCCCTCCTCATCACGCCGCTCATCGCGGGGCTCGTCCCTGGTTGTGATGGCGGCGAAGCACGGCGGGAGCCAGCCCCATCGACACATGTCAGGCCCGCTCCGCTCCTCACGACGCCCACGCCAAAGCAAATCATCCTGGAGCCGGAGGCGGACACGTATGTCCGGGCCGCCAACCCGAACACCAACTTCGGCACCGCGCAGAGCCTGTACGTCGACTCCAGCAAGGCCGAGACCTACCTGCGCTTCAACCTGAGCGGCATCCCGGCCGGGGCGCACGTCGCCTCGGTCATGCTCCAGGCCCTGGCCTACGACGGCTCTTCCCCCGGCGGTGACGGCAGCGTCTATGCGCACCTGGTGCCGGACGACACCTGGAGCGAGACGGGCATGACCTGGAACAACCGGCCCCCGGTGACCGGTGACAGGCTGGGCTCCTGGTGGCTCTGGAACCCCAGCAGCACGCCCAAACCCTTGCAGGTGGGCGTCAACTCCAGCCCGAAGCTCACGCCGCCCGTGCAGCAGGCCCTGGACTCGGATGGGTGGATCTCCTTCCGCCTGCGGTCGCCGGGCTACCACACGGTGTATCGCTCGCGGGAGTACAGCGTCGCCAGTGAGCGGCCCCGGCTGGTCGTCAGCTACTTCGAGCCCACGGAGCCGCGGGTGACCTCCCACCTGGAGGCGGCGTCCTTCTTCCCCGTGGCGGACGCGTCCGTCTGGATGAGCAACTCGAACGCGAACGCGGGCTCGTCCATGGCCCTGACCGTGGACCGGGCCGACGCGGAGACCTTCCTGCGCTTCGACCTCTCCGCCCTTCCGCCCACCATCCAGGTGGCCTCCGTCGTCCTGGTGACCACGTCCTCGGGTGGAGACGCCACTCCCGGCGCGGACACCCATGTCTACACGCGGTGGGTCCCCAACAATGCGTGGAGCGAGACGGGCCTCACTGGAACACCAAGCCGTCCGTCTTCAGCTGCGAGCTCGGCTCCTGGCAGTTCCCGAGCCGGCCCGTGCCGTACACCACGCAGGCGGGCGTCAACGCGAGCCCGCTGCTGGTGCCAATCATCCAGGAAGCGCTGTCCATGGAGGGCCAGGTCTCCCTCCGACTCGACTCTCCGGGGAGCCGCTCGGTCTATGACTCGCGCGAGTACTCGAACACCACGGCCCGCTTGCCGCAGCTGATCGTCTACTACACCCTCCCCACGGTCACGCCGTGAGGTGAGCGCAGCCGACCGCCACGGCAATCGCTGGCGGCCGGCTCAAGGAGCCGGCGGGGACACGGCCACGCGCTGCCCCACGGTGCCGAACTCCAGCTGCGTCACCTTCTCGCGGGGCGGGCCCAGCGCGGGCAGGATGAACCACGCCGCGCCCCTCAGGGCCTGGGGGCTGCGCAGCGTCGCGCCCGGCTCCAGCACCCGCTCCACGATGCCGTCGGGGCCGTGGAAGGCGACGCGCAGCGGCTGGGGCGGACCGAGCGCCCGGACATAGAAGGCGTAGCGCTCAAGGTCCTGGCCCACGCCGCGCGACGCGAACCCGAGCACCTCCAGGTTCGCCTGCCGCGCGGACAGCTGCGTGATGCCGTCGGGCAGCGGCGCGGGCTGGGGCAGCGGCGCCTCCAGGTCATAGGCCCGCAGCGCGGCCTGCGGTGGCACGCCGGGGACGGGGGCATACGGCTCCGCGAGCGGTGAGACGAGATACGGGTGATACCCACGCTCATGCGCGAGGGCCACGTCCGGCGCCCGTCGGTACGCCATGCGCCCGCTCCAGAACATGAGGTTCAGGTTCTCGAAGTTGAGCGGTGGATCCCTGTCCAGCGCGGCGAAGATGACGCTGCGCTTCGGCGTGTTCCGGGCCAGCGCCCGCCCCACCTCGCGCGAATAGCTGACGTACAGCTCGTCGAGGTGCTCGGCCTGGTAGCGCGCCTTCTCCACCGGCAGCGTGATGGCCAGGTGCCAGCCGAGCACCGCCGACGCCGCGAGGCCCAGCCCCACGGTCATCCACTCGGGCCTGCGCGCCAGCCGGAACACCCCCGCCGTCAGCAGCGCCGCGGAGACGGCGAGCGCCAACCCCTCGGCGAGCCCCGGGAGGGTCCGCGTCTGCGCCCACGACGCGGGAAGCGACTCGCGCAGCCGGGTCAGGGCGGGCAGGTGCTCGATGGCCAGCGGCGTGGCGAGCCCCGCCAGCAGCAGGGCCGCGAGCGCGGGATGGCGCCGCGCATCCGAGCCCGCGATGGCCAGCGCGGCGAGCACCGCGGGCACGGCCCCCCACGCGATGGCCGGGAC
>JAFADT010000931.1 GCA_023424585.1 Pseudomonadota bacterium | reverse complement strand
TGCTGTTGCTGCTGGTGTCCTTCTCGGGGGCGTTCGCGGGGGCGGCGGTGGGCGCGGCGCTGGGCGTCTGCCTGCTGGCGCTGCTCTTGTTGCTGCGGGGGACGGCGAGGAAGGCGGGGCTGGGCGTGGCGGTGGCGCTGGTGTGCGGGGTGCTGCTGACGCCCGCGTGGAGGGAGCGGTTCGGCAAGGCGGTGGACAACCTCTTCGGCAGCGGGGAGCGCTCGCTGGCGATGTCCGTGGGGTGGCGCCTGGTGCGTGAGCACACGTGGGTGGGCGTGGGCTTCGGCAACCACAAACCCGCGGCCCTGGCGACGCAGGCGGAGACGGGCATCACGGACCTGCTGGCCACGGACTCGCACAACCTCTGGCTGACGGCGTGGGCGGAGACGGGGCTGGTGGGGCTGGTGCTGCTGGCGACGATGCACTTCCTGCTGGCGAGGGCGCTGGTGCGAAGGCACCGTGCGGGGTCGATTCCCGCCACGGGAGCGCTGCTGTCCTTCGTGGGCTTCCACGTCCTGGCCCTGGTGCACTACCTGCCGTTCCACCCCAGCGTGCACCTGTCGTTCATGCTCGTGTGGGGGCTGGGGCTGTGTGCGTACGGACGGGACGGTCAGGAGCCCGTGAAGCCCGGGTAACGGCTTCAGGCTCGATCAGAGTCCAAGCTCCAGGCCGATGCCCGGGGCCACGGACCAGAGCGTCTTCCTGGAGTCCGTGCCTGGATACCACTCGCCGACCAGCTGGGCGCGGAGGAACTCCAGGAAGGTGATGCCCACGAGCCCCTGGACCACCGGTCGGGAGCACGCGGTCACGTGGCTGGCGCCTCCGTCCGGGCAGCTGTTCGTGCCGTAGCGGTCGTTCGCGCTGAACAGCCATCCCGCCCGAAGCGCGAGGCGACTCTGTGAGAGGAAGCTCTGCCCCGAGCGGGGCTGGAGCTCCAGCCCTCCTGTCAGCGCCACGCCAAACGGATCGCTGCTGCTGCCGGAGGAGAGGACGTCCTCGAGGCCCCGGAACCCGACCGTTCCCGCCAAGCGGAGGCCGGACGACAAGGGCATTTCGGAAACCCCGACGCTCAGCCCCACCTCGCTCACCGTGGGCCCCATCGTGACGTGCAGCACCAGGCGCTGGGGCTCATAGCTGATGCTGTCCACCGCCAGCTTGCTGGCGAAGCGGACCGTGGGCCTGTCGGACGCGGGCTGCACCGCCGCGAGCCGGCCTGCCGCGTCACCCAGCGCATGGCGGATGCGCTGGACGGCGAGGTCGCCTCGGCCCTCCGGCACGCCCAGGTCGCGGAAGCTGAAGCCATAGGCCCCCAGCAGCCGCATCGCATACGACAGCTCCGATTCGTCCTGGTCCTGTCTCCAGTCCGGCCACGCGTCGGGCTGGAGGCCCGGGACATGGGGCGGCGACTGGCCCGTCATGGCCCGGTCACAGTGCGCGTTGCGCCAGGTGCCCTGGGGAACTGCCTCGGCTGCCTTGCTGCATGCGTCGTAGAGCTGGTCCAGCGACATCTGCAACAGCGCCCGGAAGTCCGCCAGCGCCTCGCCCTGACACCGCTGCTCCGCGCCCGGCGAGGAGTCATATACGGCGCTCATGCAGGCGAAGGGCTGCCATCCGCCAATGCCGTCCATCGCCGCCGCGTGAGGCTGCTCCGCTTGCGACCTTCCTTCCCGGAAGGCGTCATCCATCATCCGGCGGGCGTCATACATGCCGAGGTAGAAGTCAAAGACCCGGAAGCTCCTTTCAAAGAAGCCCAGGAACGCGAAGAGGGGCGCACCGGCCGCGGGGAAGTGCCGACGGGGCAGGGTGAGGCGCTGGGCGATCTCCGGCTCCTCCTCCAGGAGCATCGCGAGCTCCTTTGAACGCGCGGTGTCTACGAATGCAGCCAGGAGGTCGGCGAGTGTCCCGGGAAGGGAGGGCGGTCTTGCTCCGGCCGGCGTGGAGCGGGAGACGGGGTACTCGGTTGCATCTGGATCGATGAAGGCGAAGGCGATGCCCGCGGGCGTCGTGCGCACGTCGGGCTGGGGAACGGGGCGCCACGCCAACGTGCCATTCGCTGTTTCGCGCAGGCCATCGCGCGCCAGCCTCACGGCCAGGCGGAGGGGCGTGTTGTCGAAGACGCCGCCGTCAATGAACAGCTCGCGCCGCGCTTCTGAAGGCAGGCACACGCCCGGCGTGGCGGAGGACTTCGCCGCGCAGGTCCGCAGGGGTTGGGGCGGGAACGCGATGGGGAAGGACATGGACGCGAGCAGCAGCTCGCGGAGGTTCGCGAAGGGGATCTCCCCGTGCTCGTCCGTTTCGAGCATCAGCTCCAGCCGACGGCCCTCGCGAGTGGTGTAGTTGGTCGCGCGCGGTGGGCGCCCACGCCCGCGCCCCTGGATGCGGATGGCGAACTTCTCTTCGAGCCGGGGCAGGTCCAGCCGTCCGTTCGCCGCCTGGAGCGCGCGCGGTGAGAGCCGCGTCGTCGAGACCCCGAGCACCACGTCGCAGGAACGCTCCAGGCCGCGGTTCCAGGCCTGTTCGACGTGGGAGGCGCGTCGCTCCAGCGCCTCCCGGGAGAAGACCCCGAGCGGCGTCGTCGAGGTCGGGACGAAGAGGTCGTTGAAGCCGATGGGAACCCAGATGTCCCAGAACAACGACTGGCCCGGCGTGGACGCATCCACTCCGCAGGTCGCCATGATCGCCAGCAAGGCATTGAGGCTCCCCGCGGAGGCTCCCGTCACGAGCCGCAGGTCCACGGCGCGCTCGCCCTGCGAGGACGTCCCTGAGTAGTAGAGAAACCCTGCCTCGTACGTTCCCAGGGACACGCCGCCGCTCACGGTGAGCGACACGGCTTTCGGATCCGGAGCCTGGAGCGTGCCGAGCGTCTGGGCTCGCGCGTGTGTAGCAATCAGAGACAGCACGCAGGCGAAGATGCGGGCCAGGTGGTGGGTCATGTCTCTGACGACCCGTGTCATGGTCGTGCCTGCTGTCTTCCCTGGAGGGCCCGCCTGAAGACGCCCATCGTCTGTTGAGCGCATCGGTCCCAGGTGAATCGGGCCGCGCGCTCTCGTCCCAGCTCCATCAGGTTCCGACGCAGGTTTTCGTCCCTGAGCACCCGCAGCGTTGTCTCATGCCAGGACTTCGCCTCGCCGGGCGGGACTCGCAGCGCTGCGTCCCCTACGACTTCCGGCAAGGCCGTCGTGTCCGCCGCGATGACAGGGCACCCGGAGGCCATGGCTTCCAGCGCTGGCAATCCAAATCCCTCGTACTTCGACGGCAGGAGCAGCGCCGTGGCCGCTCCATAGAACAACGGCATCTCCGACTCCGGAAGTTGCTCCAGGTCGATGACGTTCTCGTGCAGGCCCACCTCATGGGCCACCGCCCCCCTGCCCGCGAGCAGCACCAGGGGCACCGGGAGGTCCGCCGCGAACTTCCCCAGCATCGCCAGGTTCTTGAACGGCTTCGCGTTGCCCACGACCGCGATGTACCGCTCCGGCAACTCGTGCCGCTCCCGGAACGCCTTGGCTTCGCTCATCGTGGGCGGCTGGAACCTCGAATCCACGCCGTTGTGGATCACCTGGAACCGGTACGGCGACATCTTCAAATACTTGCCCAGCTCCTCCCGGGAGAAGTCAGACACGGTAATCAATGCCGTCGCCAACCGCGCCCGCGGCCCCACCACGACCTTGTAATAGAGGGCCTGCACCGGCGTGTATTGGTCCGCCAGCGCCAGGTGGTTCGCGTCATGCAACGTGGCCACCAGCCGGCCCGGCCAGAACAGCGGCAGCGAGAACGACGTCGCGTGGAACAGGTCTGGCTTCAGCTTCGTCAGCTCGTATGCCAGCAGCGGCTGCTCGGTCGGTGACAGATAGCCGGCCCGGGAGCGGTGCAGCGGAATCCTCGGCGTCAGCGCGCCCAGGTCGTCCGGCAGGCCCTGCGCCGGCACCAGCGCGGAGAACTCCAGGTCCGGGGCCAGGGCGGGCAGCCGGCGCGCCAGCTCCAGCGCGTACCTCGCGATGCCGTGGAGCTGACCACGCACCATTCTCAGGTCGAGGAGGACAGAAGGCACGCTCCCTGGCCTACCACACGCCGCCTACCCCCGCACCGCCGCGCCAGTGCTAGAAGGCCCACCCGTGAAGGTCGCCCTCGTCCACGACTGGCTCGTCACCCACCGCGGCGGAGAGCGCGTCCTCGACGCCCTCTGCGAGCTGTTCCCCGACGCGGACCTCTACACCCTCATCCACCAGCCGGGCAGCCAGACCCCGCGCATCGAGAACCGACGCATCACCACGTCGTTCCTCCAGCACATCCCCGGCATCCACGCGCGCTACCGGCACTTCCTGCCCCTGTTCCCCCGCGCCATCGAGGCCCTGCGCATCACCGGCGACTACGACCTCGTCCTGTCCTCCAGCCACTGCGTCGCCAAGGGCATCCACGCGCCTCCCGGCGTGCCCCACCTGAGCTACGTCCACGCGCCCATGCGGTACATGTGGGACCTGTTCGACGAGTACTTCGGCCCCGGCCGCGCCCGCCTCCCCGTCCGCGCCGCCGCGCTCGGCCTCCGTCCCTACCTCCAGCGCTGGGACCGCGCCTCCACCCGCGGCGTGGACCGCATCGTCGCCAACTCCCAGCACATCGCCGGGAAGATCCGCCGCTTCTGGGGCCGCGACGCCTCTGTCATCCCGCCCCCCGTGGAGCTCGACCGCTTCACCCAGGTGCCGCTCGAAGGGGGAGGGCAGGGCGGCTACTTCCTGTGGCTCGGGGCCTTCGCCCCCTACAAGCGCCTGGACGTCGCCCTCGAGGCCTTCCGCACCCTGGACACCCCCCTCTGGGTCGTGGGCACGGGACAGGAGGCCTCGCGCCTCACGTCCGGACCGCTTCCGCCCCACATCCGCTTCCTCGGCAACGTGCCCGACAGCGCGCTCCCCGCCCTCTACCGCGACGCCCGCGCGCTCCTCTTCACCCCCGAGGAGGACTTCGGCATCACCCCCCTGGAGGCCCAGGCCACCGGCCGCCCCGTCATCGCCTTCGGCAAGGGCGGCGCCCTGGAGACCGTCACCCCCAGGACGGGCCTCTTCTTCCCCGAGCAGACCCCCGCCTCCCTCGCCGCCGCCGTGCGCCAGTTCGACGCCTGGGAGCCCACCTTCCGGCCAGCCCACGCCCGCGCC
>JAFADT010000910.1 GCA_023424585.1 Pseudomonadota bacterium | reverse complement strand
CCTCGGTGCTGGGCAAGCAGGCGCGCACCGCGACGGACGCGCTCTGGGCGCGTGCGTACGCGAAGCTGCCGGCCTCCATCACGTCGAGGGTGTCGTCCGCCGTGGCCGGCTGGGGCGTGTGCGCGGTGCTGCTGTTGGCGGTGCTGGTGGGCGGAGGGGTGCTCGTCAATGGCGGGGGCCCCGCGATGCGGGCCATCCGCGACGTGGAGGGCGCCACCGGCGCGGAGAAGGTCGAGCGCGTGAGCGAGGCGAAGCGGCTCATCCGGCAGGAGGACTCGGATCAGCGCTACCTCAACGGGCGGCTGGAGGAGGCGCAGGGCAACCCGGGGGCCGCGGTGGTCTACTACGCGCAGGCGGTGCGCAAGGACAGCAGCCGTCGCGCGGAGTCCCGGCTCATCTCCCTGTTGAAGCACGAGCAGTGCGGCGTGCGCTCCAGCGCGGCGGAGGCCGTGGCCAACCTGCGCCTGGAGTCCGCGCGCGGGGCGCTGGAGTCGCTGGCGGACGCCGGCGGTCCGAATGACGGGGCGTCCGGGGGCTTCCTCGGCCTGGGCACCTGTGACTCGAAGAAGGCCGCGCAGAGCGCGCTCAAGCGCCTGGCGGCGAACTGACCACCTCACGCCCGCGCGAGGCCGTGGGCGACGGGACGAGGCGACCGAACGTGACGAAGGTGAAGACGGGACTGGATGTGTGGGCCGCGCAGGGCTTCTCCGCGCTCAAGGGCAAGCGCGTGGGCGCCATCGTCAATCCCACGAGCGTGGACTCGCGCTTCCGCCACCTGGCGGACCTGCTGGCCGGCACGGACGGCGTGACGCTGGCGGCGCTCTTCGGGCCGGAGCACGGCATCCGCGGCGAGGCCCAGTACATGGTCGCCGTGGACGAGGCGCGCGACCGCAAGACGGGCGTCCCGGTGCACAGCCTCTACGGCTCCACCTTCGAGTCGCTCTCGCCGCGCCCGGAGTGGCTCAAGGGCCTGGACGCGCTGGTGTTCGACATCCAGGACGTGGGCAGCCGCTACTACACCTACGTCTACACCATGGCCCTGGCGATGAAGGTCGCGGCCCAGGCCCGCGTGCCCTTCTACGTGCTGGACCGGCCCAACCCGCTGAACGGGGTGTCGCTGGAGGGCAACCTCGTGGGGGACCGGTTCCGCTCCTTCGTGGGGCTGTACGCGCTGCCCAACCGCCATGGCATGACGGCGGGGGAGCTGGCGCGGCTGTTCAACGCGCGGGAGGGCTTCGGCTGCGAGCTGACGGTGGTGCCGTGCGAGGGCTGGACGCGCGACATGCACTGGAGCGACACGGGCCTGCCGTTCCTGCCGCCGTCGCCCAACATGCCCACCGCGGACACGGCGCTGGTGTACCCGGGCATGTGCCTGGCCGAGGGCACCAACGTGTCCGAGGGCCGCGGCACCTGCCGCCCCTTCGAGCAGTTCGGCGCGCCGTGGGTGGACACGGACAAGCTGATGGCGCGGCTGGACAAGGAGCGGCTGCCGGGCGTGGCCTTCCGGCCGGTGGGCTTCACCCCCACGTTCGACAAGTTCCAGGGCCAGTCGTGCAGCGGGGCGTTCATCCACGTCACGGACCGCAACGCGTTCCAGCCGCTGCGCACGGGCATCGCCATCATGCAGGCGCTGCACGACATCGGCCCGGGCCACTTCGACTGGCGGGCGGACGCGTACGAGTTCGTGGAGGACGTGCCCGCGTTCGACCTGCTGTGCGGCACCGACCAGGTGCGTCGAGGCATCGAGGGGGGCTGGAGCCTGGACCGGATGCTGGAGGGCTTCGAGCTCCAGACGGAGGCCTTCCGCAAGCACCGGGAGCCCGCTCTGCTGTACGCTTCCGCGCGGTGACCTCCACGTGATTGGCGTCTTCTCCGATACGCACGGCGACCTGGACGCCTTCGACGCGGCGTATGAGCTGCTGCGGGCGAAGGGCGCCCGGCGCTTCCTCTTCACCGGCGCGCGCTACACGGACCTGGACGAGTGGGTGCTGTGGCGCCGGAAGAAGAGCCGGGGCGGGCGCGAGTACTCGGACGCGGACTTCCTGGCGGACGTGACGCAGTGGCTGGTGGCGGCGCCCCAGGACGGCCTGGCGCGCACGCCCGCCTCCCGCGAGGCCCCCGCGGACCTGGCGTCCGAGGACGACCGGCGGCTGGTGATGGAGCGCTTCGTGCGCGTGCCGGAGCGGGACTCGCTGGCGTACCGGGATCCCACCGTGGCCAACAAGGCCATGGACCTGGTGGGGGAGACGCTCTGCTGCGTGGTGCACGACAAGAACGACCTGGTGCGGGACGACCTGCTCAACGCGCTGGTGTTCATCCACGGCAAGGAGTCGGAGCCCGCGGTGGTGCAGATTGGCCCGCGCTACTTCGTGACGCCGGGCCGGCTGGTGGGGGCCGCGGAGCAGACGTGCGGCCTCCTGGAGAAGGCGGAGCGCAACCTGAGCTTCTCCGCGTTCCGGTTGGACGGGCACCTGGTGCTGCCGCCCCGGGTCCTGCAGGTCGATTCGCGCTCGACGAAGCTCACCGTCAAGTAAGAGGCCCGCCGTGAAGGTCGCGCTGCTCGGAGGCTCGTTCAACCCGCCGCACGTGGGCCACCTGATGGCGGCCACCTACGTCCACGCGACGCAGGGCGTGGACGCGGTCTGGCTGATGCCCACGTTCCACCATCCGTTCGGCAAGCAGCTGGAGTCCTTCGACGCGCGCGTGCGCATGTGCGAGGCGCTCTGCCGTGAGACGTCCGGCTGGCTCCAGACGAGCCTGGTGGAGCGCGAGCTGGCCGGCGGCGGGCGCACCGTGGACACGCTGGCGTTCCTGGTGGAGCGGTATCCGGAGACGCGGTTCTCGCTGATCATCGGCAGCGACATCCTGAGGGACCTTCCGAACTGGAAGGACTTCGACCGCATCCAGCGGATGGCGCGCGTGCTGGTGCTCTACCGCGCGGGCTACCCGGCGCCGGACACCGTGGGGCCGCCGCTGGCGGAGGTGTCCTCCACGCTGGTGCGCGACCAACTGGCGCGCGGCATCGAGCCCGTGGAGCTGGTGCCCTCCTCGGTGCTCGCGGTGGCGCGCGAGGAGGGGCTGTACGGGCTGCGCGTGGCGGGCGTTTCGTAGGGCCTTCGCTCAGAAGGTCATGCCGATGAGGTGCAGGTCGCCGAAGCCGTCCTCGAAGCGGTGGGCGTACTGGTAGAAGAAGGAGAGGGCGTAGGCCTGGCCCACGGTGAGCCGCAGCGTGGCGGTGCCGCCCACCGCCGTGTGGTTGTCCCGGTTGTCCGTGCGCGCGAAGGACCCGAAGCCCTCCACCTCGAACTGGCTGAGGAAGAGGGACGGCAGCACCCACAGGGTGGACGCCCAGCCGTAGTCGATGATGAAGCGGTAGCGGTAGCGCGCGTTGGCGAGCAGCACGTTGCGCGCGCGGAAGGTGTGGTCCTCGTAGCCGCGCAGGTACTCGCTGAAGGCGATGCCCGGCTGGAGCTGGAGCGGCAGGCCGCCGTCGCTGGTGCTGTCGCGGTTGATGAGGAAGGCCTGGCCCGGGAGGATGCCGCCCACCTCCAGGAGTCCGTCCGGCGCGCCGGGCAGGGCGCGGCCCGCGACGGAGAGCTGGAGGTTGTCCTTGCCGGTGAAGGGCAGGCCGCCCAGGTAGCCGTCCACGCCCAGGCGCAGGTCGCCCACGGTGGTGTCGCGCGTGAAGGCCTTGGGGAAGACCCCGCCGCTCACGGACAGGCCCAGGCCGCGCTGCGTGCCGCCGTAGGACGTGCCCTCGCCGGCGAAGTACGACGCGGCGACCTCCGGGCCGATGAGCCGGGTGGTGATGGCCGGCCGCCGCTCCGTGGCGTCGAAGCGGCGGTCGAGCGCGAGCACGCCGAAGCTCACCGGCGTCGTCCAGAACGTGCGGGACGCGAACGCGGTGGCCTGTAGGTCCGTGCGGTTGTTCTCGCGCAGGTACGACCCGGAGACCTGGAGGTAGAACGGCGACAGCAGGGCGTTGCCGTACGCGAACGACACGCCGGGCTGCTTTTCCTTCGTGTCGTAGGTGAGCGTGAGCGCGTACGCGTTGAAGCCCAGCCGGTCCTGTCCCGCGATGGAGATGCCGCCCCCGATGAACGGGTTGTTCTCATCCGCGTCGTTGGGGACCGTGTAGAAGTAGGGGACGCGGTAGTTCGGGATGAAGAAGCCCTCGAGCGGCGAGTAGGGCTCGTCCGTCAGCACGTCCACCGCGTGGCCCGCGACGGCCGGAGGTGTCACGGGCGCGTCCACGTCATGGGCGGGATCGACCGGCAGCGGAGGCGGTGCCACCGGCGCCGTGGGGGCATCGGGCGGCGGCTGCGCGGGAGCTTCCGTCGAGGCGGCGGGTGAGCCAGGGAAGGCGACGAAGCCGTCCTGTACCTCCCCGCCCTGCGCCTTCGGAACGTCCGTGCCCTGCGCCGTCTGCGCCTCCGCGCCCTCTGCCGTCCGAGCCTCCGCGCCCTCTGCCGTCCGAGCCTCTGCGCCCTCTGCCGTCTGAGCCTCCGTGCCCTGCGCGAGGGGGCCGGCGGGAATCATGCCTTCCGGGGCGGCGCTCGCGGTTGGCGTGGCGTCCGTGTCCGGCGCGGTCGCGACATCTTCGGGCGGCGGCTCCCGCGCCGCGCGCAGCTCGGCCAGGGCCTTGGTGAGGGGCGCGCGGTCCACGGTGAAGTTGATGCCGTCGCGGTTGAGAAACACCACGGCATCCCCACCCACGGGCGCCGCGTCGAGCACCAGCAGCGGCGCATCGGTGACGCGGGCGATGCGCCGCGTGGACACCGTCATCACGTGCGCCTGGAGGCGCCCCTCGTGTTCACGCAGGAAGACGAGGTGGTCCTCGTCCAGCCACCGGGGCGAGTAGTTGAACAGCCCATCCCGCGTGAGCCAGCGCAGCGAACCATCCGGCTCGCGCAGCACCAGGTCCCAGCCCTCCGCGCCGGACATGGGGAACACGAACCGCCCCCCATCCGGCGAGGTCACGGGCGTGCCCAGCGCGGCGTGCGCCTGGAAGTCCGTCAGCCGCTCGCGCTGGCCACTCTCCAGGTCCAGCCGCACGAGGTTCGCCGCGTCGCCGCTCGCCTCCACGAAGACGTAGGACCGGCCGTCCGCCGTGAGGTCGCCGCCCATGCCCACCAGGTCGTCCCACAGCCGCACCACGTCGCCCGTGTGCGCGTCCACCCGCCACAGCTTCCCCGTGTAGCTGCCCACCGAGTCCACGTCCGCGCTGACCAGATACAGCCACCGGCCGTCGCGGCTGAAGGTCATGCCGCTGACCAGCGACGGGCTGGCCACCACCCACCGGCGCCCCGGCAGCAGCCGCACCAGCGCTCGGCTGAAGCGCTCGCGGCCGTCGCGCTCGCGCACGGTGAGGTGGGTGATCTCCTCCCGGCCCACGCTCACCAGCGCCGTGCTGCCGTCGGCCGGGTTCGCGGCGAGCCGCGAGAAGTAGCCCGCGTCCGGCACCAGCACCTGCTGCGAGGCGGGGCGCTCGCGCAGCTGGAGATCCTTCTGGAGGCTCTCCTCGAACTCGCTGAACAGCGACCCGATGTCCTTGCCGTACACCCGCCTGAACCGCAGCGTCACCGCGATGGGAGGGAACAGCGAGCTGCCCTGCTCGTCCACCAGCTTCCACAGGCGCTTCTCGCCGTAGGTCCGCGCCAGGTACTCCACGAAGTGCATGCCGCTCAGGTAGTTGCCGCCGAACGGCTCCAGCGCGCGGTGCGCGGGGGACAAGTAGCCGGCGTTGAGCTCGCCCTTCCGGGCCTGCACCGCGCCCTCCCACCAGCCGCGCCACACCGGGCTGTGGGGCCGCCCCGAGTCCTTGCCCAGCCGGCCCTCGTAGTAGGTGGCCAGGCCCTCCAGGAACCAGGACTCCGTGAAGATGTTGGGCTGGAAGAGGCCGCCCGTCACCTGGTTGAGCACGTTCCAGAGGCCGCCCACCTGCTGCATCTGCACGTAGTGGACGGACTCGTGACAGGCCACGTCGCCGATGTCCGTCTCCCCCAGGCCCAGCAGGTTGAACTGCTCCAACGTCATGTGCTGGGGCAGCACCATCTGCTGCGGCGTGCTGGCGAACTCGGACTGGACGTACGCGTTGTTGAAGTCCGCGCTCGTCAGGTAGACGAGGACCCGCTTGCGCTCGGCCTGGCTCCACGTGTCCGCGCGCAGCCGGTCCACGCAGCCCTCCATCCGTGCGGCCACCCGCAGCGCCGTCCCGCGCAGGGGGGCCGGGTAGTACACCTCCAGCGACCGCGTGGTCAGCTTGTGCATCTCGTCCCGGGCGAACGACGCCTGGACGTTCTGCGGAAAACGGGGTGCGACGAAAGCACACCCTGATGTCAGCAGCAGGAGACAGGCGAGGATGGCGGGCTGGCGGGCAGGCCCGCGGGGAGCTGACATGGCGGCGCATCCTACCGACCACAATTCGTAGTCACGAACGCGTTTTTCACGGTAAGGGAACGCGTCGCTTTCGCACAGGAACCTTTCTCATGACCGAACCCGCCGAGCCCCAGGGGCTCCCCGTTCCGCAGCACGTCCACAATGCGCAGCTCCAGCTCTCCGCCGCGCTGGAGAAGGCCGGCGGCGCGCCGGTCGACCTGACGAAGGCGCCGTGGGCGGACGTGGAGAAGGCGGTCATCCAGCTGCTCGGCGGCCGGTTCGACCCGAACAACCCGAACCACCAGGGCGCGGCGCTGGGCTTGGCGGGCGGCTTCGCCCTGCGCCTCATCGCCGAGCACCAGGCCTTCTGGTTCCCCAACCGGGACTCGCCCGAGGGCGCCTCGCTGGGCTTCCCCGAGGCCATCATCATGCTGTCCCCGTTCGGGGCGGTGATGGACGCGCTGGCCCAGGGCAAGTTGACGCGGCTGGACGACCTGGCCAACGACATCCGCCGCTCGCTGGGGCAGGTGCGCTTCGGCGCCAACCCGGCGCAGGCCCTGGGCGCCGGTCAGCCCCAGCGGCTGGGCCCGCAGGACTACCAGCGCCTGTTCGACCCGGGCTTCCTGCAGTTCATCGTGGTGGACCCGGCCAAGGCGAAGCAGGCGCTGGAGTCGAACACGGACGCGCTGGCGCGCGACGTGCGCGACGCGCTGGGCCGCACCCAGCCGCCGCTGCCGCCGGAGGCCCGCCAGCAGTTCGAGGGGCAGATCGTCACGTCGTTGCAGCGCATGGAGCAGGGCAAGACGCTGGCGGATCAGGCCGAGCGCGCCCCCCGGCTCGCGGAGCTGATGACGCACCTGGTGGCCACGGTGGGCGGCACGGGCTCCGCGCCGGAGGACTTCTGGCACGACGTGGTGCTGCCGCTGCTGTTCATCGGCACGCCGGCGACCTTCCCGCCGCTGGATGACGACGAGCTGGAGGCCTTCAAGCAGGGCGCGGATCCGCTGGCGCTCTTCGTGGACGTGGTGCCGCACTCGCACCGCGCGCCGGACGAGGGGCTGCTGGGCGCGTTCGAGATGTCGGAGATCGGCCTGGTGCACCCGGCCTTCCAGAAGGTCGGCGCGCTGCGCCTGATCCGCATCAACCCGACGCGGCTGAAGCCGCTGCTGGAGAAGTACGACCCGAACGCGACCATGGACGCGGTGCAGCGCTTCACCGAGCACGTGTCCAAGGCGGCGGGCAAGCCGGCCGCGGAGTCCCCGCAGGGCAAGGAGATGCTCCAGGCGGCGCTGACGCTGCTGGCGGACCTGAAGCGCTCCGTGGCGGTGAACGGCGACGTCTGCCTGCGCCGCCTCACGGAGGCCGAGGCCGCCTCCGAGCAGGCGCTGGCCATCGTGCGCCGCGCGCTCCAGAGCCCGCGCATCATCCTCACCTAAGTCCGGTGGGAGGGGCGCGCGTCCGGAGGCACCGGGACGCGCGCCATGGCTTCACCGCTCCGGTCAGAGGGCCGGAGCGGTCGCGCTATCGCTTCGCGAGCAGGGCTTCCAGCGCGGCCCGTCGCTCGGGCTTGAGT
>JAFADT010000815.1 GCA_023424585.1 Pseudomonadota bacterium | reverse complement strand
TAGGTGCTCGCGGCCTCCTCGAAGTCACCGATGGCCTCCAACGCCTCCGCGTTCGCGTAGATGGAGTCCGGCACGTACTTGGACCGGGGGTACTCGGCGAACAGGCGCTTGCGGACCTCGATGGCCTTGTCCAGGCTCTTCGCCTTGTAATAGTCGACGGACGCGTTGTAGAGCGCCAGGTCCGCGATCTCCGTCTGCGGGAAGTCGTGGACGAAGTTCAGGTACGCCTCGGCCGCCTTGGAGAACTCCTTCTTCTCCTCCAGCTGGCTGACCAGCTTGAACGACGACTGCTCAATCAGCTTCGCCAGGTCGTCGCGGAACTTGCCGGTGGCCAGCTTGTCGTTGGCGTAGAAGCGGCGGGCCCACTCGTTGACCTTCGCGAAGTCGCCCAGCAGGTTGTACGAGTCCAGGATGAGGTTGGCGGCGATCTCCGCCGCGCGCTGGCCGTCCTCGAACTTGTACTCGGGGTAGCCGAGCGCGATCTCGGAGAAGCGCAGCACCGCCTCGTCGAAGTGGTTGTGGCGGTAGTAGATGTTCGCCGCCTTGAAGGCGATCTCCACGCGCTTGTCGCCCTTGGGGACGTACTTGAGGTAGCGCTCGCACGCGTCGAGCAGCGACTTCTTCAGCGCGGGGATGGCGATCTTCTTCTGGATGTCCGTGCCGGCGGACTCGGACTTGGCCTCGCCGCGCGCCTCCGCCGCCTTGACGACCTCGTCATAGGCGAGCACGGCGTTGTAGGCGGCGTTGGTCAGCCACTTGCCCGGCTTGCCCGGCTTGGGCTTGCCCTTGTCGTCCTTGGCCTCCAGCACCTTGGCGTCCTGGAGGACGACGAGCGTGTAGTTGGCGGCGGCCTTGTCGAAGTTCTGGAGGTTGTCGTTGAGGAGCTCCGCCCAGAAGAAGCGCAGGTCGTACGCCTTGGGGTTCTCCGGGAAGAGCGTGAGGTAGTCGCTGTAGACGGCGTCCGCGTACTTGAAGGTCTCCTCGTTGCGCGTCTTCTTGCCCTCGTTGTGCCAGGTGACGGCGAGGTTGGAGAGCGTGCGCTCGGACAGCTCCTTCGCCTCCGCGAGCGCCTTCTTGTCCTTGTCGTCCTTGATGACGCCGGAGGACTCGACGTCCTTCATGATCTTCACGAGCCGGCGCACCTGGGCCACGGTGCGCTCCTTGTTGCCCATGCGCAGGATGCAGTCGACGATCTTGCCCTGGAAGCCAGGGGCCTCCGGCGACAGCGGCTTCTCCTTGATCAGCGAGTTGAAGGTGATGGCCGCTTCGCGGTCCTTGCCGTCGCCGTAGTAGAGGTTGGCCAGCTGCTTCATCATCGTGAAGCGGTCTTCCGGGTTGGTGGCCACCTTGCCGAAGTCCGCGCGGGCCTGCGTCACGTCACCCTCGCGGGCGAACGCGCGCACGTAGTCGCCGCGCGCTTCACGCACCAGCGAGCCCTTGGCCTTGGCCTTGCCGTCCTTCTCCACGGCGGCGGCGCCGGCCAGCTCGCCGTAGAGGACCACGGTCTTGAACTTGTCCTTCGCGGGCTCGTACTCGCCCATGTTGAAGTAGCACCAGCCCTGCTTGTAGAGGGCGAAGGCGTAGACCTGGTTCTCGGGGAACTCGGCGGCCTTCTTGTACGCGGCGAGGGCCTTCTCCAGCTCCGGGCGCTTGCCCTTGGAGTTGTTGAAGTAGTACTCGCCGAAGGCGAAGTACGCGTCCGGGATGTACTTGGACTGCGGGTACTTCTCCACCAGGCGCTTGAACGCGACGAGCGCCTTCTTGTCCTGGCCGTCCTCCATCAGGTACTGGCCGAGGAAGAAGAGCACCTCGTCCGTGCGCTCGAACTTCGGGTACTCCTGGACGATCTTCGTGTACTGCTCGACGGCGTACTTGCCGTTCTCCTTCACCTTCGCCATCAGCTCCGCCTTCTCCGCCTTGGCCCGCTGCTGGCCCGCGGCGTCGTTGCGGTTCATGGCGACGATGAGCTCGTCGTCCTTCCGGTTGGCCTCGAAGAAGAAGAACTTCGACTCCTCCCAGTAGAGCTCGCCCAGGCGGAACAGCAGGCTGGGCGCCTCCTTCTGATCAGGCGACAGCGAGATGATCTTCTTCAGCGATTCGATCTGTTCGCGGCGCTTGGAGGCGACTTGCAGCTCCACGCCCAGGCGGAACTGATCATATTGAAGCGCGGGGGCGGCCTGCTGGGCTTCCTTCGGGCGCGTGATGTCGCCAGCGAGGGACTTGTCCACGACGGTGGTGGACTTCTTGCCCAGGTCAGCGTCGCGCAGTGCTTTCTTCTCCTGGGCCGAAGCCATGGAAGTCAGGAGAACGAGGCAAACGAGTAGCGAGCGGCGCATGGTCTTCCTAGGAGCGGGGAACCGGCGTTCGCGGATGCCTGCTTGCTTGGCAAGTGTCCGGGAATCTTCGGGAATTTCCATGAGGGGAGCCGTACTATGCGCGGTTTGCGCAAGGCGGGTCAACTCAGACGACGGGACGTTAGCTCCGTCGGATAGCAGGCGGGAAAACTTCAATTCCGCTGTGTTTCCGGGGCCCCTCCAGCGAGCGACAGGAAGGTTGCACCGCGCGCCCCAACGGGTATGGGAGGCTGGCGGCCGTTCGTCTGGCCCCCCAGCCTGGAGCCGCTGTCGGATCATGAGTCTTCTGCCGGAGAGCGCCAGCTTCGAGGAGCTGGTGCAGGACTACTTCCTCGCGGTGCGCGGCGCGGGCCTGATGCTGTCCGCGTTGGACACCGAGCTCGTCACCGCGTGGGCGCGGGAGGGCGTGCCCTTCGAGGTCGTGGCGCGCGGCATCTCGCGTTCGGCGGAGAAGGCGCTGTGGGACGCGCGGCCCGGAGAGCCGGTGCTGCGCTCGCTGCGCGCGTGCCGGCGCCAGGTGGAGACGGAGATCCGCAAGTACCGCGACCTGTCCGCGGGCCAGGGCGAGGAGGCGCGTCCCTCCTCGAAGAAGCGCCCGGCCCGTTCGTGGGAGGAGGTGCGGCACGCGCGGCTGTGCGCGGCGCTGCGGGCGCTGACGGAGCGCGAGGCCGCGCTGGCGCCGCGGGTGCACCGGATGCTGGACACGGTGCTCGCGTGCGTGCCGAGCGAGCCCGCGGCCATGGATCATCAAGAGGCGTGGGCGCTGATGGCGCTCTTGCGCGCCCTGCCCTTCGCGGAGCGACGCACGGTGTGGCGCGATGCGCGCACCGGTGAACAGCAGCTGATGACGGCCCGCGCGCGGCGCGTGGCCCGGCGCTTCCGGCTCCAGGCGGCCGTCAGACGGCGGCTGGACATGAAGGAGACCTGAGGGGTTGTCCCCCCTTCGCGCGCCTGAACGGGCGGGCAGTGAGCTGACGACCAGGGGGGACGGTGTTATGGCTGGGCGCGATGGCTGCCAAGGCGAACGGCGAGGCGTGTGGGCAGTGCGGCGGGCGGACGTACCTCATCGAGCGGCGCGGAGAGCTCGCGACCGCGCGGGTGTGTCCGTGCGCGGTGGACTGCCCGATGTGCGGTGGACGCGGGCACAGGCTGGTGCAGAAGGAAGGCACCTTCAGCGCGAAGGTGGGCCCCCGGACGTATGAGGTGCTGGAGCCGTGCGTGTGCACGCTCCGGCGCACGCGCGTGGCGCTCTACAACGACGTGCAGATGCCGGGCGTCATGGCGCACGCGTCGTTCGACAACTACCGGCCCTTCAACGAGGCGCAGGACCGCGGCCGCGGCGTGGCGACGCACTTCGCCCATCAGTACGTGAAGGGCGCCACCAACAAGGGCTTCGTGCTGAGCGGGCCGGTGGGCACGGGCAAGACGCACCTCGTCGCGGCGACGCTCGGGCACCTGGTGCTGGAGATGGGCGTCAAGGCCCGCTACGTGGAGATCTCGCTCCTCTACGCGACCATCCGGCGCGGCTTCCAGGACGGCAAGAGCGGCGGGGAGATCATCGGGCCGCTGTCGGAGGTGGAGGTCCTCGCCATCGACGAGCTGGGCAAGGGCCGCGGCAGCCCCTTCGAGATGGAGACGCTCGATGAGCTGATCGCCCGGCGCTACAACGCGGGGCGCACGACGCTCTTCGCCACGAACTACTCGCTGGAGCCGGAGCGCAAGGGCGCGCGCAGCAGCGCGCCCTCGGGCTACCGCGCCACGGACGACGCGCGGTCCGCCATGAAGGACGCGGAGCTGCTGCGCGAGCGCGTGGGCGAGCGCATCTACAGCCGCCTCTGCGAGATGTGCACCTTCGTGGAGCTGCCGCGCGACACCCCGGACCGGCGGCGCACGCGGCAGGAGATGGACGCGCCGCCACCGCTCGGCGGCATGCGCGGCCCGGGCCGTTGATCAGCGCTGGATGGCGCGCACGAGCGAGTTGCCCGCGTCCGCCACGTAGAGGGTGCCGTCCGGCCCCACCGCGAGCCCGGCGGGCAGCACCAGCTGGGCCTCCCTGCCCGGGCCGTCCTCCGCGCCGTAGCGGCCGCTGCCCGCGAGCGTGGTCAGCTTCTCCGGCTCGCCGGCCGCGTTGAAGGTGAGCCGGCGCACGCGGTAGTTGCCGGGGTCGGAGATGGCGAGCGAGCCGTCCGGCAGCAGCGCCAGGCCCAGGTACGGCAGCAGCTGCCCCTCCTTCGGATCGCCGTCGCGGAAGCCGGGCGTGGAGCCCGCCATCACGGTGGTGACGCCGTCGCGCACGCGCACCACGCGCGCCATGCCGCTCTCCACGACGTAGACGGAGCCATCCCTCGCCTGCGCCACCGCGGAGGGCCGATAGAGCCAGTCGCCCCGGAGCGTCGTCACCGGGTTGCCGGGCGTCACCATGTCGATGCGGCGGATGACGCTGTTGTTCAGGTCCGCGACGAGCAGCGCCGTGCCGTCCGGCGTGAAGGACAGGCCCGCCGGCTGGTTGAAGGCCGCCGACAGCGCGGGACCGTCCTGGTAGCCCCAGGTGGTGCCCGCGAACACCTCCGCCTTGCCCTCCGGGGAGATGCGGCGGATGAGCGCGTTCTCGGTGTCGGCCACGTAGATGTTCCCCAGCGCGTCCGCGGCGATGCCCATGGGGCCCGAGAGGTTGTCGAGCACCGTGCGGAGCTTCCCGTCCGGCGACACGCGCTTCACCGTGTTGCCCAGCGCGTCCGCCACCGCCCAGCCGCCATCCGGCAGCACCGCGACCGCGAGGGGAGCGCCCAGCTCGTCCGGCGCCACCTTCACGCCCGCATGGCTGCGCTTGCCGGGCTGTCCCGCCACTGTCGTCACGGACGCGGCGAACGGCCCCACCCGGGGTGGCGCGGCCGGCGGCTGGAACTTCACCAGGTCGCTCGGCGGCCTCCGGCCCAGCGCCTTGTAGAGCACGTTGGCCACGATGCGGCCCGCGCGCGGATCCGCCACGCGGTCCCCCACTCCGGCCAGCTTCTGCACGAAGTCGATGCCGCCCGCGGAGAAGACATACGCGTCGCCCTGCTTGCGCACCACCATGTGCGAGAAGCCGAAGCCTCCCTGGAGCGACAGCGCGGGAGACTCCGCGAGCACGTCCACGCCGGACGGCTGGCGGCCGTTGGACACCAGCTGATCCATCTCGTAGCCGTTCGCCATCCACAGCGTGTCCCCGGCCTTCAGGCCCGTGCCGCTGAAGGCCCAGTGGTCTGGATTCGTGATGACGGTGGGGAAGGGCCACTGGTGCCAGCACGCGGCGAACTGCACGCCCAACAGCGCGTTCTCCGGACGGGGCGCGGGCAGGTCGCGGAACTTCACCGTCTTGCGCTGATCCTTGTACGG
>JAFADT010000744.1 GCA_023424585.1 Pseudomonadota bacterium | reverse complement strand
GCGGGGGCCCGGCTGGAGGGCGGCCGGGCATCCACCCCCGGGCCGCCGGGCAGGCGAGGCGCGCGCGGCGCTGGCCGGGCGCGTCATGCGTCCTCACCTTGTCCGCCATGGAACGAGTCCGGGACAGCAGGCATCACGTGGTCATCGTGGGGGCGGGCTTCGGCGGGCTTCAGGCCGCGAAGGCCCTGGGCAAGGCGCACGACGTGCGGGTGACGGTGGTGGACCGCTACAACCACCACCTCTTCCAGCCGCTCCTCTACCAGGTGGCGACGTCGGTGCTGAACACGGCGGACATCTCCGCGCCCATCCGCGGCGTGCTGCACTCGCCCAACACGGAGGTGCTGCTGGCCGAGGCGAAGTCGGTGGACGCGCGCCGCAAGGTGCTCGTGGTGGAGGGCGGGGAGCTCCCCTACGACTCGCTGGTGCTGGCCACGGGCGCGTCGCACTCGTACTTCAAGCACCCGGAGTGGGCGCAGGTGGCGCCGGGCCTGAAGACGCTGGACGACGCGGTGCGCATCCGCGAGCGCATCCTGACGGCCTTCGAGGCCGCGGAGCGCGAGTCCGATCCGGTGCGCCAGCGCCAGTGGATGACCTTCGTCATCATCGGCGCGGGGCCCACGGGCGTGGAGCTGGCGGGGGCGCTCTCGTACATGACGCGGCACGGGCTGCGGAAGGACTTCCGGCGCATCGACACGCGCGAGTCGCGGGTCATCCTGCTGGAGGGCCTGCCGCGCGTGCTGAGCGCCTATCCAGAGGAGCTGTCCGAGCGGGCGAAGCTGGACCTGGAGGAGCTGCACGTCGACGTGCGCACCGGGGCCATGGTGACGGACCTCGACGCGGAGGGCGTCACGTTCGGCAACGAGCACATCGCCACGAAGACGGTGCTGTGGGGTGCGGGGGTGGCGGCGTCGCCGCTGGTGCGCTCGCTGGGGGTGCCGCTGGACCGCGCGGGGCGGGTGCACGTGACGCCGGTGCTCACGGCGCCGGGCCTGCCGGACGTGTATGTGATTGGCGACGTGGCGGCGGTGGAGCAGTCCGGCAAGCCCGTGCCGGGCATCGCGCCGGCGGCGATGCAGATGGGGCGGCACGTGGCGAGGACCATCCGCTGCCGCCTGTCGAACCAGCCGCTGCGCGCCTTCCGCTACCACGACAAGGGCAGCTTCGCGGTGATTGGCCGCGGCTACGCGGTGGGGATGCTCTACGACAGGTGGCGCATGAAGGGGCTGCCCGCGTGGCTCGTCTGGGCGGGCGTGCACATCACCTACCTCATCGGCTTCCGCAACCGCCTCTCCGTGATGCTGAACTGGGCCTTCACGTTCATCACCCGGGGAGGCCGGAACATGCGGCTCATCATCGGCGACGTGGCGAAGCGCATGCCCGCCCTGGCGGCGTCCCTCCAGGCGCCCACCGCGCGCCCGGCGCTGCCGGCGTCGCAGCCCGCGCAGGTGCACTGACGCCAGGAGACCTGGGACGTGGTGCGAGAGTCGCCCCGGTGCCTGCTGGCGCCGGGGCGATTTCCGTTCTGGGCCGGGCCGTCCGCGCCTCCCGTCCGCCCCGCGGCCCCCTGGGGGGCAGGCGGGCGTGACGGAGCGGGACAGGGGGCCCCTGGCCATGTCAGCCTCTCGCGATAGGGAAGGGTAGGGACGCACGACGCGGGGGGCCCGACCCCGCGGGTGGGCGGCCGGGGCGGGGTGGGGACAGGCCATGAGGTGGGACGAGATGGGCGAGTCGCCCGGATGGGACAGGACGGTGTCGCGGGACGGGAGCGTGGACGGTGGGCCGGCTCGCGGTGGGCGGGGCTCCATCCTCGCCGTGGTGGCGGAGAAGCCCGCCGTGGCGCGCGACATCGCCCGGGTGCTGGGCGCCACCGAGCGCGGTGAGGGCCTCCTGCGCGGCAACGGCTACGTCGTGACGTGGGCCATCGGCCACCTGGTGGGGCTGGCCCAGCCGCATGAGATCCGCCCGGAATGGAAGAAGTGGCACCGCTCGCAGCTGCCCATGCTGCCGGGGGACTGGCCGCTGGTGGTGTCGTCCTCCACGAAGGACCAGTTCGAGGTCGTCCGCCGCGTGATGAACGCGCCGGAGGTGTCCGCGGTGGTGTGCGCCACGGACGCGGGGCGCGAGGGCGAGCTCATCTTCCGCTACATCTACGCCGCCGCCGGGTGCCGCAAGCCGGTGCGGCGGCTGTGGGTGTCGTCGCTCACCGAGCGCGCCATCCGCGACGGCTTCCAGCACCTCAAGGACGGCAAGGAGTACGCGCCGCTGGCGGACGCCGCCATGGGGCGCAGCCGCGCGGACTGGCTCGTGGGCATGAACCTGTCGCGCCTCTACACGCTGGCCAGCGGCACCTACGGCAGCATGCTGTCCGTGGGGCGAGTGCAGACGCCCACCCTGGCCATGGTGGTGGAGCGCGAGCTGGCCATCCGCGACTTCGTGCCCCGGGACTACCTGGAGGTCGTGGCCACCTTCTCGCCGCGCGGCAGGGGCGCGCCCGTGGGGGCTCGCTACCAGGGCACGTGGTTCCGCTCCGGGCCGGATGGCAAGCCGGTGATTCCGCCGGGCCACGACTCCGTGCGCGAGGCGCGCCGGCTGGACGCGGACGGCGTGGAGGCGGGCCGCGTCATCGACCGCGTGCGCGGCGGCGGCGCGGTGGTGGAGTCGCTGGACGCGGAGACGAAGCGGCTGCCGCCGCCGCTGCTCTACGACCTGACGGAGCTCCAGCGCCACGCGAACCGCCTGTTCGGCTTCAGCGCGCAGCGCACGCTGGAGGTGGCGCAGGCGCTCTATGAGAAGCACAAGCTCCTGAGCTACCCGCGCACGGCGAGCCGGCACCTGTCGCAGACGGTGGCGGACACGCTGCCGGAGGTGGTGCATGCCATCCAGGCCCCGTACCAGGAGGACCTGGCGCCGGGCACGGGCGAGCGCCCGCTGGGCAAGCGCTACGTGGACGACTCGAAGGTGACGGACCACCACGCCATCATCCCCACGCCCATGCCGGCGTCCGGCGTGCGGCTGTCTCCGGACGAGCAGCGCCTCTATGACCTGGTGTGCCGGCGGCTGCTCCAGGCGTGGCACGAGGACCACGTCTGGAAGGTGACCACGGTCATCACGGCGGTGACGTCCAGGGGGGACGCGGGGCCCGTGGTGGACCGCTTCCACAGCGCGGGCACGCAGGTGGAGAAGGTGGGCTGGAAGGTCCTGGACGTGGGGGGCGGGCAGAAGCCGCCGCGCCTCAAGGCGGAGGGCAGGAAGGGCGCGGACAAGGACAAGGAGGAGGAGCCGGACGACGAGCCGCAGGACCTGCCGCCCGGGCTCGCGCGCGGGCAGCCGCAGACGGTGGAGGACGTGGAGGCGGTGAAGAAGCGCACGCGCCCGCCGCCGCGCTTCACGGAGGCGACGCTCCTCACGGCGATGGAGTCCGCAGGCCGCACGCTGGATGAGAAGGAGCTGGTGGACGCGATGCGCGACACGGGGCTGGGCACGCCCGCCACGCGCGCCGCGACCATCGAGCTGCTGCTCGAGCGCGAGTACCTGCGCCGCGAGGGCAAGCGCCTGGTGGCCACGGAGAAGGGCATCCACCTCATCGAGGTGGTGCACCCGGACGTGAAGTCCCCCGTGATGACGGGACAGTGGGAGGCGTGGCTCCAGCGCATCGAGCGCGGCCAGGGCGCGCTGGAGGCGTTCATGAGCGGCATCGAGGCGTATGTGCGGGAGGTCGTGGGGCAGGCGCCCACGTCGCTGCCGCC
>JAFADT010000714.1 GCA_023424585.1 Pseudomonadota bacterium | reverse complement strand
CAGCCGCACCAGCGTGGCCCGCACCAGCGGCCCGCGCTCCAGGTCGAACGGCGCGCGCGCCTCCGCCTCCGCGCGCCCGCGCAGGGCCTGCTCCCGGCCGGTCAGGTCCTCCCGCCGGAGCCCCAGCGTCAGCGCGGGGGCGATGCGCTGCACCGGCTGGCCGTCCACGGCGGTGAACGTGGTGCGCAGCGACTCGTGCCGGTCCACGACCGCCTGGAGGGCCCGCTCCAGCGCGCCCGCGTCCAGGGCTCCCGAGAGCCGCACGAAGAAGTACACGTTGTACGTGGCGCTCGTGCCCTCCATCTGCGCCAGGAACCACAGGCGCTGCTGCATGAAGGACAGCGGCAGCGCCTCCGTCCTGGGGACGAGGGGGAGCGGGAGGCGCTTCTTGCCCGGGGCAACCGGCGAGGAGGTCGTCATCGTGTGATTCCCTCAGGTCTCGTAGGCGGCGAAGCCGCGCGAGCGCAGCGTGCGCAGCAGGACGGTGAAGAGGAGGAACCCGAACGCCGCGCCCCCCATGACGGCGCGGACCCCCAGCCGGTCCGCGAGCGCGCCCTGCGACCACACGCCCACCGTGAAGCCGACGAAGAGCAGCATGGAGTTGAGGCTGGAGATGCGCGCCTGGAGCTCCCCGGACACCCGCGCCTGGCACACCGTGGCCAGCCCCGTGAGCGTCAGCATGTAGAGCGACCCGAGCACCAGCACCGCCACCGTCGCGAACCCCAGCGTCGGGGACAGCCAGTACGCCGCCGCCACCGGGCCGATGAGCAGCAGGCTCACCTCCAACAGCCGCCCGCGCCCCAGCCGGTCCGCCAGCGCGCCCGCGCCCAGCGCCGCCAGCAGCGCGCCCGTGCCCTGCGCCGTCACCAGCATGGACGTGGCGCCCGCGTCCTGACCGAACACCCGGATGGCCATCACCGGGGCCAGCGCCGTGAACGGGGCGATGCAGACGGCGATGGCCAGCGTCCCGCCCATGGCCATGAGCAGCGCTTCATCCGCCCGCGCCACCTGGAAGCCCCGCGCGATGCCCGCCCACAGCCCCTCCGGCGACGCGGGCTTCGCTGCGGCCGGAGCCCCGCGCACGCCCAGGAGCGCCAGCAGCACCGCGGCGAAGGACAGCGTGTTGAGCAGCAGCACCCAGCCGAGGTCCGCGTGCGCGATGAGCAGCGCCGCCAGCGCGGGGCCGCAGATGCGCCCCAGGTTGGCCTGGGCCGAGTTGAGGCTGAGCGCGCTGTGCAGGTCCTCCTTCGGCACCGACACGGCGATGAGCGCGGAGAACGCGGGCATGAACAGCGTCACCGCGCAGCCGTTGAGGAAGGAGATGACCGCCACCCACCGCACCGTCAGCTCCCCGGTGAAGGCCAGCGCCGCCAGCGTCCCCGCGAGCGCCATCTGCACCAGCGCGCCCAACGCCACCGCGCGCCGCCGGTCGAACCGGTCCCCCAGCGCGCCGCCCAGCGGCGACAGCAGGATGGACGGCAGCCACGTCAGCGCCGCCACGCCGCCCGTCCACTCCGCCCGGCCCGTGACCTTCGTCACGTACACGCCCAGCGCCAGCACCTCCATCCACGTGCCGATGTTGGACAGCGCCGCGCCCACCCAGAGGAAGGCGAAGTCGCGGTGCTTCAGCGCGCGCAGCGAGGACAGCCGGGACGAGGAAGGCGTGGACACACTCGCTTTCTAATTCACCGAGAGCGATGGGTGTTCACGGACTTCTGATTTAGATGGCCTATGTGGAATTGCGGTGGAAACGTGCAGTGCTGCTTCAGCGCCGGCGGCGCTACGGCGACGGCGCGGGGTGTTCGCTGGCGCGGGCGGTGAGGCCCCGGAAGAGGAGGAGCGACACCCCGAGCCCCACCGCGCACACCGCGGACACGTAGTACGCGGGCGCGAGCGGGCTCTGCTTCAAGGCGACCGTGACGGCGAGCGGGGTGAGGCCGCCGAACAGCGCGTACGCGACGTTGTAGGAGAACGACAGGCCGGAGAAGCGCACCGCCGGGGGGAAGGCCTGCACCATCACCGCGGGCACCACGCCGGCGACGCCCACGCAGAACCCCACGCCCGCGTAGAGCGGCACCAGGTGCTCGGGCGCGCTCGCCACGCCCCGGTAGAACAGCTGCGCGGCGACGAGCAGCATCCCCGAGCCGATGGCCATGGCCCGCGTGGGCCCCAGCCGGTCCGCGAGCAGCCCGAAGCAGATGCACCCCGCGGTGAGCGTGAGCGTGGCCACGCTGTTGGCCGCCAGCGCTTTCGCGGGCGGGATGCCGTGCAACTGCTGCATCAGCGTGGGCGTCATCAGGATGACCACCACGATGCCCGCGGTGAGCACCCAGGTGAACAGCATGGAGACCGCGACGGCGGGCGCGTGGCCCTTCAGCGCGGCCTTGAGCGGCAGCTCGCGCACCAGCGCCTTCTTCTGGCGCAGCTCCTCGAAGACGGGCGTCTCCTGGAGCCAGCGGCGCAGGAACACGGCGAGGAAGCCGAACACGCCGCCCACCACGAAGGGCGCGCGCCAGCCGAACGCCAGCACCTGCTCCGGCGTGAAGGCGGTGTTGACGGCGGTGGCCACCAGCGAGCCCAGCAGGATGCCCAGCGTGAGCCCGGAGGTGAGCGTCCCGCACGCCAGGCCCACGCGGCGCTCCGGCACGTGCTCGGAGACGAACACCCACGCGCCCGGCACCTCGCCGCCCACCGCCGCGCCCTGCAACAGCCGCAGCGTGAGCAGCAGCAGCGGCGCCGCGTACCCGGCCGTGGCGAACGTGGGCAGCAGGCCCATGCACAGCGTGGGCAGCGACATCAGGAAGACGCTCAACGTGAACATCCGCTTGCGCCCGGTCCGGTCCCCGAAGTGCGCCATCACGATGCCGCCCAGGGGCCGCGCCAGGTAGCCGGCCGCGAACAGCCCGAACGTCTGTAGCTGCCGCAGCCAGTCCGCCGTCTCCGGCGGGAAGAACAGCTTCCCCATCACCGCCGTGAAGAACACGAAGATGATGAAGTCATAGAACTCCAGCGCGCCCCCCAGCGCCGCCAGCCCCAGGGTGCGGAGGTCCTGGGCGGTCAGGGGACGGGGAGCGGCCAGCGGGGAGGGGGCGTCGGTGGGGGAGGTCGCCATGCGCACGAGGACCCGGAGGATATGCCCGGCCCCCGGTCCGACACCCATCCGTCACGTTGTTAAAGTGTATTCCATGTAAAACCAGTTGACACGGTGTGCGAAACTTGTGGGGAGGTCTCGGCATAGGTATCTTCCCGGAATTACGAGTTCCGCCCCGGGAGTACAATTTGAACAGGGTTGATACCGTGACGCCTTCGCCGGCCGCGCCTGGGGTGGACCTCCGCTTCGGGAAGTACCGGATGGTGCAGCGGCTCGCCACGGGCGGGATGGCGCACCTGTTCCTGGCGACCCTCGACGGACCGGACGGGTTCTCCAAGGCGTGCGTCATCAAGCGCATCCTGCCGGAGTACGCGAACCTGGAGCCCTTCGCGCGGATGTTCGCGGACGAGGCGAAGGTGGCGGCGCTGCTGACGCACCCGAACATCGTGCAGGTGTTCGACTTCGGGAAGATTGAAGGCCAGTACTACCTGGCGATGGAGTGGATCCAGGGCCAGTCGCTGGACCGCATCATGCGGCACGCGGCGGCGGCGAACATCCCGCTGGGGCCCCGGGTGACGGTGGACGTGGGCCTGGCCATGTCGGACGCGCTCACGTACGCGCACGCGAAGACGCTGTCGGACGGGACGCCGCTGAAGCTGGTGCACCGGGACATCACGCCGGGCAACGTGCTGGTGTCGCGCGACGGCATCGTGAAGCTGGCGGACTTCGGCATCGTGAAGAGCTCCGTGAACCTGGAGCGCACGGTGGCCGGGGTGGTGAAGGGCAAGTACGCGTACATGTCCCCGGAGCAGATCACCAACCGGGAGCTGGACCACCGCTCGGACCTGTATTCGCTGGGCATCGTCCTCTACGAGGCGTCCACGGGGCGCCGCCTGTTCAAGCGCGACACGATGGAGGCCACCATCCTGGCCGCGTCGCAGGGGGATGTGCCGCCGCCGTCGCAGGTGGCGCCGGGCTTCCCTCCGGAGCTGGAGCGCATCCTGCTCAAGTGCCTGGCGAAGGAGCCGGCGCAGCGCTACCAGACGGCGCGCGAGCTGCACGACGACCTGGAGCGCTACCGCACGGCGCAGCACTGGACCTCCGGCGGCCGGGAGCTGGCCACGCTGATGGCCACGCTGTTCCCGCCGGACGCCGGCGGCCGGGTGTCCACGGCGGTGTCGGTGCCGGGCTCGTCGCCGGGGGCGTCGGCGGAGGCCTCGGGCATGGGCGCCACGCGCACGCCCACGGGCATCTCCGGCCCGTCGCCCTTCGGGGAGGCGGAGCACCCGGTGGACCTGCGCGAGCCCAGCGCGATGGTGCCCACGGGCGTGCTGCCCCAGCGCGGCGGGACGGGCTCCACCACGGGCGTCATTCCATCGCCGGAGCAGGCGGTCTCGTCCGGGGCGTTCCCCTGGGCGCTGGCGGCCGCGGCGGGCGCCGCGCTGGTGGGC
>JAFADT010000699.1 GCA_023424585.1 Pseudomonadota bacterium | reverse complement strand
GCGGTGAAGGGCACGCGGGCCTCGGGCGCGGGCAGCCCCGCGACGCGCACCGTCCCGCCGCGCTCCACCAGCACGAACGCCACCACCAGCCCGGTGAGCAGCGTCAGACGCCCCGGTGTCTCCCATTCACACGCGCCCAACGCCACGTAGAGGATGAGCACGCCCACGCCCCGCAGCACCGGGGACTCGACCCCGCGCGCGGCCAGGCCCGCGACGAGCCCCGTCACCGTCCACGCCGCCACCAGCGCGACGTCCTCGTAGCGCGCGGGCATGGCCAGCGCGAACGTCACCGCCGTCAGGGCCAGGTACGCGTGCGTCAGCGCCGCGGGCGCGCGCTGGAGTCGAGACACGGCCGCCCCCACGCCGTGCGCCACCGCGACGACGAGGAGGAAGCCGAAGAGGCGCGAGTCCTGCTCCTGGGAGACCTCGTAGGCTCCCAGCGACGTGAGGCCCACCCAGTTGAGCAGGGTGAATGCGAGGCTCGCGCGCACGGGCAGGTCGCGCGGGCGCGCCAGCAGCGCCACCGAGAACAGCAGGAAGTAGAGCGCGAGGAAGCTCAGGCTCAAGAAGAGCCGGTCGCTCTCGGGCGCACCCGGCGCCATGTGGCCCGTGCGCACCGCCCAGACGACGTGCGTGCTGTAGACCGCCACCAGGCTGGACAGGGGAACGATGACCCAGCGGTTGCGCACCAGGAAGAACAGCGCGCCCGCCGCGAGCAGCGTGGTGGACAGCAGCGTGAACGCGGTGATGTCGCTGAGCATCCCCGTGTGCAGCCCCAGGAACAGCGCGATGCCCGCCACCGTCTCCGACTGCATCCGGTGCGCGATGGTGACGATGGCCACCACGAACCCCGCGAGCAGCACCAGCGCCAGGACCTCGCTGTCGATGACCCGCACCGCCGGGATGAAGTGCAGCGCGTAGGTGACGAAGTACGCCAGCGCCAGGCCGCCGCCGAAGACGATGCGCCCGAACAGCTGGTGCCGCCTCGCCAGCCACAACCCGAACGCGCCCAGCCCCGCACTGAGCAGGTAGCCCGCGCCCACGCGCGCCAGCACCCCCAGCTCTCCGAAGTGGTACGTGATGAGGTACGCGATGCCGATGATCAGCGCCACGATGCCCAGGCGGCTCAACCAGTAGGTGCCGACATGCGCCTCCAGGTCCCGCTGCTCGGGCGCCGCCGCGGTGGGCGCGACGGCGGGTGGCATCGCCGCGGGGCGCGGGGACTCGCCAGCCTCCAGCTTCGCGAGCCGCGCCTCCAGCGCCGAGACCGTCTCCTCCAGCCGCTTCACCGTGTCCCGCAGGTCCTGCCCATCACCCTCGTCCGCCATGGACTTCCTCGTACACCCGCACGCATCCCGGCCCGGGGAACCTTCGGGCCCGGGCCCGGCATCCCTTCAATCTACGACGAATCCACTCTCCGGCTTGCCCGGTGCCAGGTCGGATGATGCGCCGGCCGCGCCCAGCGCGGCACGCCGGTCCACGGCTGCACCGGTGAAGCGCGCGTGTTCGAGCGGGTGCCCACCTCGGCGGAGCTTCAGCAGCTCTGACGCCGTGCGGGCTTGGCTCCGGCCCCCGGGGGGCTCGCACGGGGGCCGGATGCCGGTGCTTCAGGCGAGGTTGTGGAAGACGTGCTGCACGTCGTCGTCCTGCTCCAGCATGTCCACCAGCTTGAGCACCTCCGTCGCCTGATCCTCGGGCAGCTCCTTCAGGGTGCCGGGCAGGGGGATGTACTCGGACTGGGTGGACACGGGCGTCAGGCCCTTGGCTTCGATGGCCGACTGGAGCTTGCCGAAGTCCGCGAACTTGCAGCGCAGGAGCAGCTGCTTCTCGCCCTTCTCGCCCGTCGTCTCGCCCATCTCCTCCAGGCCGTGGTCGATGAGCTCCAGCTCCAGCTCCTCCTGGTTCACCCCTTCCGCGTCCAGGCGGATGGCGCCCATGTGCTCGAAGAGGCGGGACACGCTGCCGGCCGTGCCCATGCTGCCGCCCAGCTTGGTGAAGGGGAAGCGGACGTTGGCCACCGTGCGCGTGACGTTGTCCGTGGCGGCCTCCACCAGGATGCCCACGCCGTGCGGGGCGTAACCCTCGTACAGGAGGATCTGGTAGTCCGCCTGGTCCTGGCCGCTGGCGCGCTTGATGGCCGCGTCCACGTTCGTCTTCGGCATGTTCGCCGCGCGGGCGTTCTGGATGGCCCGGCGCAGCGCGGGGTTGGACTCCGGATTCGGCCCGCCCGCCTTCACCGCGATCACGATATCCTTCGTGATGCGCGTGAACACCTTCGCCATCTTGTTCCAGCGGGCGAACATCGTCGCCTTGCGTGTCTCGAAAATGCGTCCCATGGTGTCCTCAATATATCGTGAGCCGCTCCGGTGGAGAGGCTTTCGGAGCGGGAGCCCGTGTCATCCGCGCGGGAAGCGGCTCTCCAGCGCGTCGGCCAGGGGGCCCGCGCCCGTGCGCAGGGGGTCCACGCAGGGCAGGGCATGCGCCCGGCCGGTGGCCTCCAGCAGCTTCAACGCCTCGTCCTCGCCCAGGTGTTCGGTGTTGATGGCGATGCCCGTGCATTGGATGGCCGGGTTCGTCAGCCGTCCCTCCAGCATCGTGCGGTCGATGACGTCCTGGATGGACGGCAGCGGGTGCTTCACGCCGCGCATGCGCGTGCGCGTGGGCTCGTGACAGACGATGAAGGCGTCCGGCTGCGTGCCATGCAGCAGGCCCAGCGTGACGCCCGCGAAGGAGGGGTGGAACAGCGACCCCTGGCCCTCCACCACGTCCCAGTGGTCCGCGTCGTTCGCGGGCGTGAGCCACTCCGCCGCGCCGGAGACGAAGTCGGACACCACGGCGTCCAGCGCCACGCCGCGCCCGGAGATGAGGATGCCCGTCTGGCCGGTGGCCCGGAAGTCCGCCTTCCACCCGCGCTGGCGCAGCTCCCTCTCCAGCGCCAGCGCCGTGTACTTCTTGCCCACCGCGCAGTCGGTGCCCACCGTCAGCACGCGCAGGCCGGGCCGCTTCGTGCCCTGGCCGGTGGCGAAGTCCCGGTCCGGGAAGCGCACGTCGAGCAGCCTGCGGCCATGCTCCGCCGCGGCCTGCGCCACGGCGGGGAAGGAGGACAGCCGCTGGTGCAGTCCGGTGGCCACGTCCAGGCCCGCCTCCAGCGCCCGGACCAGCGTGTCCACCCACGCGTCCGCCAGCACGCCGCCCGGGTTCACCACGCCCACCACCAGCGTGCGCGCGCCCTCATCCTTCGCCTGGGCGAGGTCCATGTCCGGCAGCCCACAGTCCGCCGCGCAGCCCGGGAGGCGCAGCTGCCCCACGCACCACTCGCGCCGCCAGTCCACGATGCCGTGGGCCGTCTTGGCCGCGAGCTGATCCTTCACGTCTCCGAGGAAGAGCAGGTAGGGCTTGTCGATGTCCACGCGCGGTGCCTTAGCACGGCCGAAAAACGGCGTGGAAATGGCGCGGGGGAATAAGCGCGACACCGGACGTAACAGGGAGGAGCCCGGACACGGGCTTCCCCTCGGCCCCGGAGTCCCCTCATGCGCTTCATGTCTTCCGCCGCGTTCGTGTTCGCCGCCTCGCCCAGCCGTTCGTGGAGGTCATCCCGGCGTCGAGCAGCGTCAACGCGAGCACCTGCAGGAGCGTGGCGCGCTCCGGGGCCTCGTTCGGCGACAAGCGCGGTGTCTGGTACGCGCTGGGCTCGCTGACCACCGCCGGCAGCCGGCTTCCGCCGGGCATCTTCTTCCCGAACGGGCTCTGCCTCCTGCGCTTCAAGAGCGGCACGGGCGGGACGGGTTCCAGCAAGATGCGCGTCACGGGCATCGGCGCGGCGCTGGGCATCTCCAAGACCCGATTGCGCACGGGCGTCTGCCTGGGGACCTCCTGCCAGCCCTCCGGGCCGCCGTCCTGGGACCCCCACCCGCGAGGCGGGAAGCGCCGGGGAGGGTGTCGACGGACTTCGCGGGCGGGGCGGCTCCTGCTAGGAACGCCCCCGTGGTCTTCCGCCCGCGATCACCCCGCGCCGTCCCCCGGCCACCCGGAGAGTCCTCCGCATCCGCGCCGGAGGTGCCTTCGGCTTCTCGTGAGGACGCCGCGGAGTTCCAGGAACTCATCGCGAGGTGCGCGCCGGCCCTGGAGGAGCGGGCCCGCATCCTGTGCCGGGGCCGCAACCCGGCGGACGCGAAGGACCTGCTGCAGGAGACCTACGAGCGGGCCTTCCGCGCGTTTCATACATATGACCGGTCCGCGCCTCCCATGGCGTGGCTGGCGTCCATCCTCGTTCGACGCTTCCTCGACTGGTGCCGGTACGACCGGCGCCACCCCCAGGAGGAGTTCACCGACGCGATGGGGGATACCCTGGCGGAGGTCGAGCCCGCCCCGGAGACGTGGGCGCGCTACACGTTGGAAGACGTGTGGCAGGCGGTGGAACAGCTTCCCCCGGAGCTGCGCGAGGTGGTCCGCATGAAGGACATGGAGCGACAGAGCTACGCGGAGATCGGCCGGCGGCTCGGCATCCCGTCCATGACGGTGGGCACCCGCCTGTTCCGGGCGCGCAAGAAGCTCAAGGAGCTGCTCCTTGCCCGGCAAGGCACCGCGGGGGGCCCGACGTGACCGTCTCCTGTGAACAGCTCGCCGCCTTCGTGGACGGGGAGCTTCCGCTCGATGAGGCCGAGGCCTTCCAGGTCCACCTTGCGGCCTGCGCGGAGTGCCAGTCCGCCCTGGAGGACCAGGTGCAGGCGAGCCTCCTCGTGCAGGCCGCCGCGGAGGACCGCGCCGCGTCCGGCGCGCGGCCTCAGGAGTCCGTGAGCGCGGAGGCCGGGAG
>JAFADT010000695.1 GCA_023424585.1 Pseudomonadota bacterium | reverse complement strand
GTGACGTCCGCGTCCTTGCCCAGCTCGATGGAGTTCACGCCGTCGCCGTCGCCGTACACCATCTGGGTGCCGTCCCAGTAGGCGTTCACGTAGTTGCGGCTGTAGTGCACCGTGCTGATGAGCGTCTGGCCCGCGTTGTTGAGCGAGTCGCGGTTGAAGTTCGTCTTGTAGCAGTTGTAGGTGTAGCCCAGCATGTCGTAGTTCATGTCGACGTGCGAGTCACCGGTGGCCGCCTGGCCCTCGCTGCGCTTGAGCGTGCCCGGGGTGCTGGTGCCGTTGTTCGCGCTGTAGACCTTGCGGTTGAGCGCGGTGTGGATCTCCGGCACGCGCAGCAGCGTGGCGCCGTTGAGCGCGTCCACATAGACGCGGTCGCGCAGCGGCATCTGGGCCGTCTCGCCGGTGACCTTCACCTCATAGGCCAGGTGCAGACGGCCGTCCTGCTCCGCCTTCACGTACACCAGGCGCGCGCTCTCCGCGGCCAGGCCCGTGCCCTCGGTGTCGCGCAGCGCCGCCGTCCTGGCCGCCTCGGCGGCGACCAGCGGACGCGCGGACAGGGTGCCGCCGGAGCGCGCGGAGCCGTTCGCGCCGAAGATGGCGCCCGAGCTGTCCACGTGCACCACCAGCTCCTCGCCCACCACCGGCAGGCCGTTCATCGTCTGCGCGTAGCGGATGTGCGAGACGCCCTGGTCGTCCACGGAGATCCGGCGGACCTCCAGGTCGGACGCGCTCAGGCGGAACAGCGACGCGATGGACGGCAGCGACCCGGCGATGGCCGTGTGCACGTCCGCGGCGGCGAAGCCCGTCAGCGGGCGGTCCGCCTGCCCCAGGCGGCCCTGGATGGTGTGCGGCGTCCCATCCGCGTTGGTGCCGACAATCTGGGCGCCCGGAATCACGCTCAGCGCGTTCTGGACCTCCGCGACCTCATCCGGCTTCTGCTGCTCATGCTGCGTGTTGGCGTCCGTGTCTCCGACGCCGCAAGCAACGAGGGGGAACGCCAGCAAGGCTGAAACGAAACGGGTGCGAACCAAGGGACTGCCTCCTGCCCGGCGCAAAGGGGGTGGTCGCCGGGCAGCGCTCCCTTCAGCATTTGTCAGGCCAACCCCTTAAGTCCGCGAATTGCCTCGCAGCACCGAAGGCGCTGAAAAAACGGCTGGCACATCGGCGCCCAGAAAATCTTCTGTAATGTGGAAGCAATCGTTACAATCCTGGCACAAGCACGCGGATTTGCTGGGGATTCCACCGCCCGCGGGCCCCTGTCCTGAACCGTGACAGTCGCCGCCCGGCATGTCCTCTATTCAGACAATCCAAGGATAGCGGCTTATTCTTGCTACGCAAACCATGGCCCTGAATTCGCGTGCCGTGCGTCAGCGCCACACGCCGAGCAACACCCGCGCGCGGCCATCCATGGGGAGCTCGGCCTCATCCACCGTGGCGAAGCCGGCCTGCCGGGCCACGTCGGCCAGGTGCCGCATCCACGGCTTGTAGGGCATCCCATTGTCGGAGCAGCAAGGGACGACGGCGAAGCCCAGGCCGTGGCGCGCGGCGTACTCGATGATGATCCGCGTGGCGCCGTCCGGGTGCATGCCCACGACGAGCTCCGCCTCGCAGGGCTCATCCAGGGTGAAGGGCCGCTGCGCGTACTTCACGGGCAGGTGCTTGTGGCGCAGGTCGAAGGTGGTGACGGCGCGCCCGCGCTGGGTGAGGGACTCGTTCAGCTTCCCCATGCCGCCGGCGACGTCATAGACGCGCAGGGCCTGGGGGAAGCGCGTGACGAGCAGGTCCGCGAAGAGGTCGAAGCGTCGCTTGTCCGCCATGGCGGCTCCTTCCACCCGGCCCCTTCAGGCGCGGGTGCACACCGTCCACAACAGCCGCTCGATGACGAGCTTCCCGCTGGCGGAGGACTTCAGGGCCAGGTCCGCGTCCGCGCACGCCACCAGGGCGTCGAGCAGCTCGCGGCGCTCGTAGCGGGCGGCGGCCTGCATGCCGAACGCGAGCGCCCACGCGTTGGGCGTCTTGCGCTTGGTGGCCTTCAGCTCGGCCTCCAGCCTGGGGAGGATGCGCGCCTCCACGTCGCGGCCGGTGCGCGGCGGCTGGCCGCCGGCGTACTTCTCCAGCCAGGCGTGGTTCTCCAGGAGCGAGCGGACGATGGAGGCCACCGCGCCCAGCAGCTGCAGCGCGTGCGTGCCCTGCCCCATCGCGTCCTCCGCGTAGGCGAGCGCGTCGCGCAGCTCGCGCTTCTGGAGCGCCTCCGTCAGCTCGAAGAACTCCTCCTCGCGCGCGTGGTGCACCAGCAGCGCCACGTGCTGGGCCTCGATGGTGGGGCCCTCCGCGTAGACGGCCAGCTTCTCCAGCTCCGACTGGAGCAGGCGGATGTTGCCGCCGATGCGCTCCTTCAGCCCCTCCAGCGCGCCCGGCCCCAGCTTCTTCTTGAAGGGGGCGAGGAACTCCCTGGAGATCTCGCTGAGGTCCAGGTCCTTGTGGCGCGCGGCCACCTTGCGCTCGAAGAGGCGGCCCTTGTCCTGCGCGAACTTGAGCAGCGGGCTGCGCGAGTCCACGTCCGTGGCCGCGAGCACCAGCGCGTGCCCCGGCGGCACGCCCTTCTGCAGGAGCTCCAGGAGCGCGGACGCGTCCCCCTCCGGGGCGCTGATGCGCTCCTCGCGGCAGAAGGTCGCGGCCTCTTGAAGGAAGGCGAGGTCGGCCTCCGCCAGCTCCACGTTGAGCTCGTCCTTCCACTGCTCCACCGTGGGCGCGCCGGGCACGCGGGGGTCCAGCTGCTCCACGCCCCAGCCCGCGCGGCCCGCCAGCGCCAGCAGCCGCCGGGCGCCCTCCTTGCGCTTGCCCGCCTTCCACGCGTCGCGCGCCTTGGCCAGCGCGTCGCCCTTGCCCTTCTTGGGCGCGAGGAACTCCGGGTCGCGCACCAGCACCACCTTGCGCCCGGGAAACAGCGGCAGCGTGGCCAGCTCCTGCGCCACCTCGCGCGGGGAGGCCGCGTCCAGCACCGCCAGGTTCAGCCCCATGGCGGCGTCCGGCACCAGCGTCTTCACCAGCTCGTCGGCGCCCTTGCGGACCAGGAACTCCTCGCCCCACAGGAGGTACAGCGGCCACACCTTGCCGCCCTTCACCTCCGCCAGCACCTCGTCCATGTCCGCGCTCACCGGCCCTCCACGCACAGTTCGATGAGCAGCCGCTCCAGCTGCAACCGGGGCGCGCCGTTGCGCGTGCCGATGGCCGCGCGCGCCGACTCCAGCAGCGCATGGCGCCGGTGCAGCGCGGCCTCCGACGTGCGCCTCGCGGCGGCCTCCGCCAGCTCCCGCAGGTCCCGGTTCGCCATCGCGTCCAGCGCCCCGGCCTTCGCCAGCGACACGTCGCGCGTCCACAGGATGAGCAGCTCCAGCGCCGTGTCCGCGTCCTCGCGCGAGCCGCCGTGGGCCTCCGCGAAGCGCAGCAGGGCCGGGATGTCGCTGCCGCTCAGGGACTCAAAGGCGGTGAGCACGTCCTTGCGCTCCTTCAGCGCGTCCACGTCCAGCGCGAGCGCGCGGCCCAGGCTGCCACCGGACATCACCGCGGCCAGGGCGGCGGTGTCCGCGTCCAGCTTGCGCTCCTGCTGCACGCGCCGTGCGACCAGGTCCACCGGCAGCGGGCCGAAGTACACCTTGCTGCACCGGCTGCGGATGGTGGGCAGGAGCCGGTCCATGGCGCTGGCCACCAGGATGAGGGTGGTCTCCGCGGGCGGCTCCTCCAGCGTCTTGAGGAAGGCGTTCTGCGCCTGCACGTTCATCTGCTCCGCGCTGACCAGGATGGCGACCTTGCGCTTGGACTCCAGGCCGCGCAGCGCCAGGCGCTCCTGGAGCTGGCGGACCTGCTCCACGCGCAGCTCGCGGCTGGGCGTGCCGGTGAAGTCGGAGCGACCCGCGAGGCCTCGCGACACGCGCTCATCGTCCGGCATCACCCAGGTCACGTCCGGGTGCAGCCCCCTGGCGACGCGCACGCAGCTGGCGCACTGGCCGCAGCCCACCTCCGGGGCCTCCTGGCACGTGAGGGCCTGGGCCAGCCCCACCGCGGCCAGCTCCTTTCCCACCCCCTCCGGCCCGGCGAACAGGTAGGCGTGATGCACCGAGCCAGACCGCAGGGCGGATTGGAGCGCGTCCATCGCGCGGGGCTGTCCCTGCACCGAGGCAAGCGTCATGGGGGGCGTGTATCTCCGCTCGGCGGGCACCCGTCAACCGCCACCTTGACCCGTGCGCGCGCCGCCGGTCTGATTCAACGGGCGTGCTGAACTTCCTCGAAGGCCACCTCCCCCTGCTGGCGGGCTCCATCCTGACGGTGCTCCTGCTGGGCATCCAGCGGACCACCCGAGACACGGACCTGCGCGACGACCTGCGGGGCGCGGTGCGGATGCTGGTCGCCTTCCTGGTGCTGCGGCTCACGTCGCGGCTGCTGCCGGAGGCCTCCACGCCAGAGGGCCTGCGCAAGCTCGTGGGCGTGGGCTGGATGCTCACGTTCGCCTACGGCGTCATCCGCGCCGGGGTGGCGTTCACGCTGAAGCTGGTGCGGATGCGCTCGCCGGTGACGACGCCCAAGATCCTGCGCGACGTCATCGACTTCACGCTCTACGCGCTCGCCACCGTCCCCATCCTCCAGAGCCAGCTGAACCTGGACCTGGCGGGGCTGGTCGCGTCCACCGCGGTGCTGACGGTGGTCATCGGTCTGGCGCTCCAGGAGACGCTGGGCAACCTCTTCGCGGGCCTGTCCTTGCAGTTGGACCGGCCCTTCGAGGTGGGTGACTTCATCCGCATCGGCGAGCACACGGGGCGGGTGGTGCACATCGGGTGGCGCTCCATCCGCATCGCCAACTTCCGGCGCGAGGTCATCACCCTGCCCAACAGCATGGTGGGCAAGGAGCACGTGAAGAACTTCACCCAGCACCGCGAGCCCGTGGGCATCGAGGTGCAGGTGGGCGTGTCGCTGGAGGCGCCGCCCAACCAGGTGAAGCAGGTGCTGCTGGACGTGGCCCGGGAGATTCCGCAGATCCTGGTGCAGCCGCCGCCCATGGCGCGCACGGTGGGCTTCACGGACTCCAGCACGCAGTACATGGTGCGCGTGTTCCTCAACGACTTCGCGCTGTCGGACAGCGTGCGGGAGGAGCTGCACACGCGGCTGTGGTACCGGCTGCGCCGCGAGGGCCTGGAGCTGCCCCACGCCCAGCGCACCGTGACGCTGCGCCGCGAGGCGAAGCACCGCCGCCGCGAGCTGGCGGACGACACCGTGCGCGACCTGCTGCGCCAGGTGGACCTCTTCGCGCCCCTGGGTCCCGAGGAGCTGGAGCGCCTGCGGTGCGAGGTGGTGGTGCGCCGCTTCGGCCGCAGCGAGCGCATCATCCAGGAGGGCGACGAGGGCGGGACCTTCTACGTCGTGGCCTCCGGCGAGGTCAGCGTGCGCGCCGGCCCGCTCCAGGCCGAGATCACGCGGCTGGGGCCGGGCCAGTACATCGGGGAGATGTCGCTGCTCACCGGCGAGCCCCGCGCCGCGTCCGTGGTGGCCATCCAGGACGCCGTGCTGCTGGAGCTGGACCGGCCCACCTTCGCGCGACTGTTCGCAGACTACCCAGGCCTCGCCCGGCAACTCTCCGCGCTCCTCGCGCAGCGCCGCACCCAGCTGCGCGCCGTGGCCCAGGCCGCCGGCGGCGGACCGGACCACTCGCCCGAGGCGGGCCGCATCCTCGGAAGGCTGCGGGCCCTCTTCGGCCTCAAGCACGAGTAGGGGGGATTTCCTCCACCCAGCTCCGGGGCAATCACGACCCCTTTTCACGCATGCGTGGCGGCCTGGACGGCATGCACCCGGCCGCGCCGCCAGGGGCTTTGACGCTCGCCGCTGGAAAGGTCTAAAGGTTCACACATGCAAGTCATTCGTGGCTTCCCCGCGCGATTCGGCGCGCTGCTCCTTCCGGGTGCGCTGCTGATGGCGCTGCCCCAGAGCGCGGCGGCCTCGGCGCCGGTGAAGCCAGACGTGGCGCTCGCGAGCCTGGAGCGGCTGACGCACCGGCGGGTCTTCTTCGGCCACCAGTCGGTCGGCGGCAACATCCTGGACGGCGTGCGCGACCTGTCACCGAGCGCGAAGGCGCCCGCCATCGTGGAGGTGAAGGACGCGAGCGCGGAGCTCGCGCAAGGCACGCTGGCGCATGCCTTCGTGGGACAGAACGAGCAGCCGGAGACGAAGCTCGCGCACTTCGAGCGGCTGCTGGACGGCGGCGTCGCGAAGCAGGTGGACGTGGCGCTGATGAAGTTCTGCTACATCGACTTCACCTCCACCACGGACGCGAAGGCGCTGTTCGAGAAGTACCGCGCCACGCTCGCGGGGCTGAAGTCGCGCCACCCGGGCGTCACCTTCGTGCACGTCACCGCGCCGCTGACGACGGTGCAGCGCGGGGCGAAGGCGTGGTTCAACGAGCTGCGCGGGCGCCCGGTGTTCGGCGTGGGGGAGAACGTGTCGCGCGAGGCGTTCAACGCGCTGATGCGGCAGACCTACGGCGGCAAGGAGCCGCTGTTCGACCTGGCGGCGCTGGAGTCGACGCGGGCGGACGGCACCCGTGAGACCTACGAGGTGAACGGCCGCGCATATCCGGCCATGGTGCCTGACTATTCGGATGACGGGGGCCACCTCAACGCGCGCGGGCAGGCGCGCGTGGCCTCCGCGCTCGTCTCCTTCCTGGCGGCCCTGCCGGACACCCGGCGCGAGGCGCCCGCCGCCGCGAAGGCCGGTCCCTGAGCCATGCGCGTTCCATTGATGATGATGCTCGGCCTGGGGCCGACCGTCGCGCGTTTGAAGCTGCGCCGCTGCAAGGCCGTGGGCGCCACCCCGACCGTCTGGGGGCGTGTCTGGATTCACGGCGAGGGTGAGATCCAGGTGGGCGACCGCGTGGTGTTCGACGCGCGGATGGCGCCCATCGAACTGCACGCGCAGCGGGGGGGCCGCATCGTGATCGAGGACGACGTGACCATCGAGGGAGGCAGCTCCATCGAAGCGCAGTCATACGTGGCGGTGGGCGCGCGCAGCCGCCTGGGCATGTGGTGCAAGCTGATGGACAACATGTATCACCCGGTCCGGGGCAACCGGCACGAGCGGCCGCAGTCGGTGCCGCTGGTGGTGGAGGAAGGCGTCACGGTGGGCAGCCGCTCCATCCTGCTGCCGGGCGCGCACCTGCAGAAGGGTTCGAGCGTGGCCTCGGGCACGATCATCTCCCGCAGGATCCCTCCGGGCGTGACGGTGGGCGGCTCACCGGCCCGGGTGCTGCGGCGCGAGGTGGCGCGATGAAACCTCCCCTCCCCTCCCGGGACGAAGCCTTCCAACTGGCGCGCGCGGGCGTCGAGCTGGTGCGCACGCAGGTGTTCCCTCGCGCCCAGCGCGTGGTGGCCGTGGCGCGGGCGCGCTGGCTCTTCCGCACCTTCCGCACGGGCCGGGACGTGGCGGCATATGGCCCGGTGGCCGCGCGCAACGACGGCCACGCGGAGCTGGGCGACAAGCTGACGTTCCTGGGCGGCATGCTGCCCACGTCGGTCGTCTGCTACGAGCACGCGCGGCTCCTGGTGGGCAACGAGACCCAGTTCAACTACGGCGTGTCGGTGGAGGCCTGGGAGTCGGTGCAGATCGGCGACCGGTGCATGTTCGCGTCGTACGTGCGCGTGAGCGACCGGGACGGCCAGCGCATCGCGCCCATCATCATCGAGGACGACGTCTGGGTGGCCCACGGCGCCATCCTGCTGCCGGGCGTGCGCATCGGCGCGCGGTCGGTGGTGTCCGCCGGCAGCATCGTCTCCCAGGACGTGCCCCCGGACTCGCTCGCCATGGGAAACCCGGCGCGCAGCATGAGCCTGGACCTGGTGGCCCGCGACGCCACGGGCACCTGACGAGGCCCCGCCCCGTTCGCCCGGTGTGCAGCAGGACGCGCCGGGCGCGTCTCCTTCGCATCGCCTCCCCGACCCCCATCTCGCTTCAAGGACAGGATCCACCTCATGAGCACGCGTGACACGCTTCGCACCTTCATCGTCGACACCTTCTTCGTGGACGACTTCGCGGACGACGACTCGTTCCTGCGCAAGGGCCTCATCGACTCCACGGGCATGATGGAGCTGGTGGCCTTCATCGAGACGGAGTTCCACATCAAGCTGGACGACAAGGAGCTGGTGCCGGAGAACCTGGACTCGCTGTCGCGCGTGGTGGCCTTCGTGGACCGCAAGCAGTCGATGGCGAAGGCGAGCTGAGCCGTCCATGTGCGGCATCGCGGGGTTCACCTTCCCGGCGGGTGACGCATCGGGCACGGCGCAGCACGCCGACCGCCTGCGCCGCATGACCGCCAGCATCAAGCACCGGGGGCCGGACGCGCAGCGCGCCCTGCTCCTGGACGGCGCCGCGCTGGGGCACGCGCGGCTGTCCATCGTCGACCTGGCCTCCGGCCACCAGCCCATGCGCGACGAGGCCACCGGCCTCACCGTCGTGTTCAATGGGGAGATCTTCAACCACGTGGAGCTGCGCGAGCAGCTGTCGGGCGCGTATGCCTTCCGCACGCGCTCGGACACGGAGGTCATCCTCGCGGCGTTCCTCGCGTGGGGCATCGACTGCGTGCGCCGCTTCGAGGGCCAGTGGGCCTTCGCGCTGTGGGATCCGCGCGACCGCGCCCTGTGGCTGTCGCGGGACCGCGTGGGCATCTGCCCGCTGTTCTACGCGTCCCTGCCGGGAGGACACCTGGCGTTCGCGTCGGAGGCGAAGGCGCTCTTCGCCGGGGGGCTGGTGGCGCCCGCGCTGGACGCGCGGGGGCTCAAGCAGACGTTCCAGCTCTGGGCACCGGTGGCGCCGCGCACGTCCTTCGAGGGCGTGTCGCTGCTGCCGCCCGCGCACGTGGCGAAGTGGCGCGACGGCACGCTGACGCTCCAGCGCTACTGGGACCTGGACTTCGGGGTGACGCCGGACGCGGCGGACGCGCCCCGGCTCCTGGAGGACCTGGGCGCGGTGCTGGACCGGGCGGTGCGGCTG
>JAFADT010000682.1 GCA_023424585.1 Pseudomonadota bacterium | reverse complement strand
GTGCCCCGGACCTTCGGGGGAGGGTCCGGGGCACCTCTTTTTTCTACAGGCGCGTCAGTGCTTCTTCGCCTTGGCGATGGTGGCGTGCGCCTCCTTCACCACGTTCTCCACGGTGAAGCCGAACTTCTGCTGGAGCGCCTTGATGGGGGCGGAGGCGCCGAAGCTGCGCATGCCGATGACGCTGCCCGTGTGGCCCACCCAGCGCTCCCAGCCGAACGCCGCGCCCTTCTCCACCGCGACGCGCGCCCTCACGCTCGGGGGCAGCACGCGGTCCTGGTACTCCTGGGGCTGCTGCTCGAACAGCTCCCACGAAGGCATGCTCACCACGCGCGCCTTCACGCCCTCGGCCTGGAGCTTCTCCGCGGCCTCCACCACCAGCGCCACCTCCGTGCCCGTGCCGATGAGGATGACGTCCGGCGCGCCGCCCTCCGCCTCCAGCAGCGTGTACGCGCCCTGGGCCACGCCGGACGCGGGCGCGAACTTCGTGCGGTCCAGCGTGGGCACCGGCTGACGCGACAGCACGAGCACCACCGGGTGGTGCTGCTGCTTCGCGATGTAGCGCCACGCCTCCGTCACCTCGTTGGCGTCGCCAGGGCGCAGCACGATGTTGCCCGGCACTGCGCGCAGGGACATCAGCTGCTCCACCGGCTGGTGCGTGGGGCCGTCCTCGCCCAGGCCAATGGAGTCGTGCGTGAAGATGTGGATGGACGGAATCTCCATCAGGGCCGACAGGCGCATGGCCGGGCGCTCGTAGTCACTGAAGATGAGGAACGTGGCGCCGTAGCCGCGCACGTGGCTCAGGTTGAGGCCGTTGACGATGGAGCCCATCACGTGCTCGCGCACGCCGAAGTGGATGTTGCGCCCCGCGTACTCGCCCGGCTTGATGGACGTGGACGCGGAGATGTACGTCTTCGTGGACGGGTTCAGGTCCGCGGAGCCGCCCACCAGCCACGGGTAGTGCTTCGCCAGCGCGTTGAGCACCTTGCCGCCGGACTCGCGCGTGGCCATGCCCTTCGCGTCCGCGGGGAACACCGGCAGCTCCTGGTCCCAGCCCTCGGGCAGCTCGCGCTTGAGCAGCGCGTCCAGCTCGCGCGCCAGCTCCGGGTGCTGCTGGCGGTAGTCCGCCAGGGACTTCTCCCACGCGGCGTGCAGCGCCTTGCCGCGAGCCCCCAGGCGCTCCTGGAAGCGCTCGCGCACGCCGTCCGGGACCAGGAACTGCGCGTCCTCGGGCCAGCCGTAGGCCCTCTTGGTGGCCTTGATCTCCTCCGCGCCCAGCGGCTCGCCGTGGGCGCTGGCGGAGCCCTGCTTCTTGGGCGAGCCGTAGCCGATGAACGAGTTGACGATGATGAGCGTGGGCTTGCCGCGCTCCTCCTTGAAGGACCGGTAGGCCTTGGACAGCGCGTCCAGGTCGTTGGCGTCGGTGACCTTGAGCACGCGCCAGCCGTAGCCCTCGAAGCGGCGGCCCACGTCCTCGGTGAAGGCCAGGTCGGTGCTGCCGTCGATGGAGATGTGGTTGCTGTCGTAGATCCAGCACAGGTTGGGCAACTGGAGGTGGCCCGCGAGCGACGCGGCCTCGGACGCCACGCCCTCCATCATGTCGCCGTCGCCGCAGAGGGCGTAGACGTCATGGGTGAACAGGTCGAAGCCGGGCTTGTTGAAGTGGCTGCCCAGCCACTTGCTGGCGATGGCCATGCCCACGCTGGTGGAGACGCCCGCCCCCAGGGGGCCGGTGGTGGTCTCCACGCCGGTGGTCCAGTGGTACTCCGGGTGGCCCGGCGTGGCGGAGTCCAACTGGCGGAAGCTGCGGATGTCGTCCAGGGACACGGCCGGCACGTCGGTGACCCGGGCGTCCTTCACGCGCTTCACGCCGGCCAGGTGCAGCAGGCTGTAGAGCAGCATGGACGCGTGGCCATTGGACAGGATGAAGCGGTCGCGGTCCGGCCAGTTGGGCGTGGCCGGGTCGTATCTCAGCTCCTGCTGCCACAGCTGGTAGGCCACGGGCGCCAGCGCCATGGGCGCGCCCGGGTGGCCGGAATGGGCCTTCTCCACCGCGTCCATGGACAGCGTGCGGATGGTGTTGATTGCCTGGGTATCGATTTTCTCGGTCGTCATGCGGCCTCCCGCGCAGGACTGCGTCGCGGGCGCACCATGCCGTAACTGGGGCCGCCGCGCCGCACGAAACACGCCCCTCCGTCGGCGGGCGCACCGACGGGCGGACAGGGGGCCTCACGCAATCCATTTGCGGGAATTACCGCCGCGCCGTCGCGCCCCGGGGCGTCCTTCCGCGGGTGAGGTGGTTCACCGCCTCACCCAGCCCCTCCACGGTGAGGGCGAACATGGGGAACACGTTGGCGATGACCGCGATGCTCCCCGAGCGCCACGACCCGCGAGGCTCCGGGTTGAGCCACACGTTGCGCTCGAAGTGCTGCGCCAGCTGCATCAGCCACGTCAGGCCCTCCAGGCCCTCCTGCCGGTACTGGCCGTTCGCGTCCGTGCGGATGCCCAGCTCATACGGGGCCATGGACGCGTCGCCCACCATCACCAGCTTGTGATGCCTCCCCACCTGCGCGGTGAGCTCCGGCACGGTGATGCCGCCCGTCAGCTGCGGCGTGGCGTACAGCTTCCCGTAGACGCAGTTGTGGAAGTAGTAGGTGCGCAGCTCCTTGAAGTGCGTGGCCTGGCTGGCGACGCTGAACAGCCGGCTCACCAGGTGCGCGTACGGGTCCATGGACCCGCCCACGTCCATGCACAGCACCACGCGCGTGTTGGGCCGGCGCGGCGGGCGCGTCACCACCTCCAGCTCGCCCGCGTTCCTCGCGGTGGCGGCGATGCTCTCGTCCACGTCCAGCTCCTCCGCCGCGCCCTCGCGGGCGAACGCGCGCAGCTTGCGCAGCGCCACCGCGAGCTGGCGTGTGTCCAGCACCAGGTCGTCGCGGTAGCCCGCGTACTTGCGCGCGCCCGCCTGCATCAGCGCCATGCCCTGCTTGCCGCCGGCCTTGCCGCCCACGCGCATGCCCCCGCGCGAGAAGCCGTTG
>JAFADT010000681.1 GCA_023424585.1 Pseudomonadota bacterium | reverse complement strand
CTTCAAGAGCCGCCGCGTGGATGAGGTGACGGAGATGCGCGACAAGACGCGCTACGCGATGACGGTGAACGCGTGCGACATCGTGCGCGTGCTCGACAGGAAGCTGAACTGGGAGGACTTCCTCCTGTCCTTCCGCCTGCGCCTCTCTCGCAACCCGGACGTCTACGAGCCCGTGCTGCACGGCTTCCTGGGCGTGGAGGTGGAGGACATCCGCGAGTTCTGCGACGGCATCCGGGCCACGGAGTCCCAGAAGGAGCGCACCGTGGTGGAGGCTGGCGGCAAGCGCTTCTCCATCCTGCGCTTCTGCCCGCACCAGGGCGCGGACCTGTCCGAGGGCTGGGTGGAGGAGGGCCGCTACGTGGTGTGCCCGCGCCACCGCTGGCAGTTCGACCTGGAGAACGGCGGCACGTGCAAGACGAACAACTCCTCGCTCTGCGCGGAGCCCGTCGCGGACAAGCCGGAGAAGGTGGAGCGCGGCGGCGACAAGGCCCCCGCGGACACGGTGCCCGCCGTGGACAAGGCGCCCGTCGAGTCGCCGCGGGTCTGAGGTTCCAGCCGGTCCCGGCCGCGTGGAGGCGCGGTCGGGTCCACGACGCGAGGTGGGCCGGCCGCGTGGAGGCGCGGTCGGGTCAGCGACGGGAGGTGGGGCTGGCCGCCTGCGGCACGAGCAGCTCGAAGCGAATGCGCGCGTTGTCCGTGCGCATCCCCGCGGGGCCCTCCAGGGCGAGCGCGTCCGCGGGCAGCACGCCCTCCCAGACGCGCTGGCCGTCCGCGTACACGGTCAGCACGTTCGCGTCGATGCGGGCGCGCAGCGCGTGCGAGTCACCGGGGGACAGCCGGTCCAGCGGCTCCATGAAGCGCGGCCGCACGGTGGTGTAGCCGGCGTTGCCGCACTCGCTGCTCTCGTGGTCGTCCGGGTTGGACTTGAGCTGGACCACGATGCCCGCGGAGGGCGCGATGCGCCACATGGCGTAGATGACGTTGCAGCCATCCCGGGCGCGCAGCTTGAGGCCCACCTGCTCACGCCGCTGACCGGACGCCAGGGGGATCACGTCCGAGGTGACGCCCAGCCAGGTGAAGCGCAGCTCCGCTTCGTCGCCCGTCGTCTCCGGGGCGATGGCGCGCTGCCTCGGCCCCTCTATGGTGAACCACGTCCCGTCCGGCGCTTCGTCCTGAGGGCTCACGACCCGTCCTTCCGTGACGTGCAGCTGCTGTCGCGTGACGGGGGCCAGGCCCTTGGACGCGGGCGGGTCCGAGCGCGGCGCTCGCTCGCTGGAGGACGCGGGAGATTCCATGGGGGGCCTCGCGCTGCTGCAGGCGCCGTGGCTCAGGAGCAGCGCTCCCGCCCACAGCATCAACGCGCCCGACGTCCCGAGCGCCACCCACCGCCGGTGTCTCGCATCCCTCATGGCCCCGTGCCCCCCAGGAGCGTCCGGAGCGTCTCCACGTGCGCGCCCAGGTAGGCCTGCTCGGCCTGGAGCCTCGCCAGCTCCAGCAGCAGGTAGCCCCGGAAGCGGCGCACCTGGTGCGTCTGCAATTGCTCCACCTCGCGCAGCTGCCCCTCCAGGTCCGACACCAGCGTGGACAGATCGCCCAGCCGCTGCTGCTCGCTCCGCTCGGTGATGCGCAGCTCGCCCAGCAGCTGGCGCACGCGCCGGGGCGCGCCGTCCACCGCGTCGCGCGCCTCCTGGCGCCGGCCCTCGCGCGCCTGGGCGTTGGCCCGGCCCTGCCAGAGGTGACCCAGGTTGTAGCCCAGCGTCAGCTGGCCGAAGAGGGGCGTGTCCTGCTGGACGTCGAAGACCTCGTCGTAGCCGCCGCGCACGCTCAGGCGCCAGGCGCCAGCCCTGCGCAGGCCGCCGGACAGGGACTCCACCTCATCGTCCGCGGCCTCGAAGTCGCTGAGCAGCGCGCTCAGCGTCTGTCCCTCCGGCAGCGCGGGCTCGAGCGCCAGCTGCTCGCGGGCCCTGGCCGTGTCATGCGCCAGCGAGCGCAGATGGTCCAGCCGCACCTGCACCGCGTTGAGCTCCTCCAGCGTCGCGCTGCCGTCGCGCAGCTCGTCCCGGAGCTGGGACACCAGCTCCTCCGCGCGGGGCAGGGAGGTGGCCAGCGCCCGGGCCCGCGCGTCCAGCGCGGACGCCTCCCCCAGCCGCGAGCCCTGCTCCACGGCCGCCTGGAGCGCGGCGAGCGCCTGGTAGCGCCGGCACTCGGCCTCCGCGCGGGAGCGCAGCGTGCGGCCGCGATAGATGCCCACGAAGTCGTAGCCCAGCCCCGCGGTGAGGCGCAGCTTGGGTGACCCCAGGGGCGTCTCGTCCGCGCCGCCCACCGCGTCGCCCGCGTTCACCGCGCCGATGCTGGCGAAGACCTCCGGAGCGAACTCCAGGGCGGCCTCCGCGCTCGCGGTGCCGCGCATGCGTTCACAGTAGCCCCTCGCGAGGTCGCCCCGGGCCCGCACCGCCTCCGCTTCCTCCTCCGCCGGTGCCAGGCCCGCCCACAACCCGAGCCCCAGCAGGGCTCCCCTCGCGAGGCTCGTCTGCATCCTCCGCTTCCTTTCCGGTTCGACGACGGGGCTCACAGCATCAACGGAGGACGGCCCAGGTGGAGCAGCGGCTCGCGCGCGCTGGGAGCGTCGCGAAGCTGGAGTTCCACCATCACGCCTCGCAAGTGGTACTGGCGGATGGGGTGCTGCTGGGACACCTCGCCCTCCAGCACGGACCCCACCACGCCCACCTCGCGGCACCAGAAGATCTTGAGCGCGCAGGTGTAGAGCGGAGTGCCCGCCCGGGCGTTCGGCAGGTTCTCGTAGGGCACGAAGGCCACGGTGAGGTTCTGCTCCAGCGCCTTCAGGTACGGCGAGGCGTGCACCACCTGGAGCAGGTGGTCGAAGCGGTGGATGCGGTCATCCAGCGCGCGGAGGTCCGCCTCCAGGCTCTTGTGCTGCGCCTGCGCCCGGGCCAGCGCCAGCACCGACTGCGTGTACTCCCGCTCCAGGAGCAGCGTGTCCGTCGTCAGGCCCTCGGCGGTGTCGTCGCGGCCCAGGCCGTTCTCCGCGGCGGTCAGCCCCTGGCTCTCGCGCCGGAGCGTGTCCAGCCGCATGTCCAGGTCCACCGTTTCCTGCGCCAGCGACAGGTTGCTCTGCGCCATCTGCGCCAGGTGGTGGTTGGTGGTGAGCACGTCCTCGCGCTCCATCAGCTTCGCGCCATAGAGCGCGGTCGTGCGCGTGCGCGCGAGGCCGCTGTACGCGCGGTTGGACTCGGCGATCTCCTCGCCCGCGCGCAGGTACTCCTGGCGCAGCGCGCCCAGCCGCCTCGCCAGCCGGTCGCGGGAGGCCTTCTCTCCCTTCAGCGCCACGATGAAGCGCTGCTGGAAGGACCGCTCCGTGTTCGCGGTGCGCTCGGCCTCCTGGAGGCGGTCGGACGCCTCGCGCCGCTTCGCCACCAGCCCGTCCCGCTCCGACTCCTGCTGCGCCGCCTGCGCGTTCAGGGACAGCACGTTGGGGTCGGTGGGCGACAGGATGGTGGGCGCCGCCCAGCTGTTGCTCGCCAGGAAGAAGCCCTGCACCGCGAGGAACGACATCAGGCCCAGGAGGATCAGCGTCAGCAGCACCGATCCCATGAACTTGTAGGCGGACACCGCGACGGAGTTGAGCCGGTTGGCGACCTGTTGGTTCATGACGGGGTTCCCTCGCCTGCGGAGTTGGACGTGAGGTTCGCGGGGGTGGGGGCGGGGGCCGGGGCTGGCGCCGGAGTCGGGACCGGAGCCGCGACCGGGACGGGCGTCGGGACCGGCATCGGGTTCGGGTTCGGGGCCGGCGTGGCGCTGCCGCGCGTCTCCCAGCTCCCGGAGTCCAGCGTCAGGAGCGCCAGGGGCGTGAAGAGGGCGTAGGTCACCGGCATGAGCAGCGCCATGGGCAGGAAGCTCACGGGATGCACGCGCCGGTCCTCCGGCAGGTAGCGCGTCTCCATCCGGTAGATGAAGCCCAGCAGGCCAATCACCAGGAAGTGGAACGCGAGGATGTCCCAGAACTCGCCGTTGAGCAGGTTGTGGACGATGACCACCGGATACGACAGCAGCAGCGCCAGCTGCGACACGTAGTGCACGGTGATGACGGGGTGCAGCCGCCACGCGTGCGACAGGCCGCAGATCAGGTCCACCAGGTTGGAGCGCCGCCAGCGCAGCTGCTGGCTGAAGTAGCCCGCGAGCGTGGACGGCGCGGCGGTGAAGCAGTACGCGTCCAGCGTGTAGACCGTCTCGTAGTCGTGCTTGACGATCTGCCGCGTGAGGAAGCGGTCCTCGCCGTACTTGATGGGGATGCCCGCGATGGCGCGCGCCTCCAGGATGGGCTCCAGCTCCAGCAGCACGGAGCGGCGATAGGCCGTCAGACATCCGGACAGACACATCACCTGGCGGAACGAGCGCTCCAGGTCCTTCAGCCACTTCTGGGCGAAGTGGAACTTGATTTCGATCATCCGCGTCAGCCAGTTCTGGTGGCGGTTGATGACGAAGGTGCGCCCGCCCACGGCGGCCACGTTGGGGTGCACGAAGCGGCGGATGAGCTGACGCACGGCGCTGCGCTCCACCACCACGTCGGAGTCCACGGAGACGATGATCTCCGCGTCCTCGGCGGCGCGGACGCCCCGGTTGATGCCCTTGCGCTTGCCCATGTTCTCCGGGTTGCGCATCACCCGGACGTTGGGGTGGCCCTCCGCGGCCTTGGTCGCCCACGCGACGCTGTCGTCGCGCGAGCAGTCATCCACGACGATGATCTCCGTCAGCTCGCGGGGATAGTCCTGATCCAGCAGCGCCTTGACGGTGTGGTAGATGCCCTGGCCTTCGTTGAACAGCGGAACGACGATGGCGACCTTCGGGCGGTAGGTGTCGTCCACGCGCTCGAACCGCCGCCCCTTCAGCCGCCGCAGGAAGGGGCCGAGGATGTAGCGGTTCATCAAGACGACGATGAACAGCAAATGGATGGGAAACAGTTCCATCGGCCCCGCGCGCCCCCTACGCCCCGGAAGGGCCCCGGGAACCTCCCGGAGCCCTTCCTCCCGTCCCCAGACGGCCGCTCCACCCATGTGAAGCGCCGGAAGGTTGGGGTGCTTCGTACGTCCCGCCAACTGTCCGGGACCGGTGGGCCGGGGGTTGTCCGCGAGCCTTCATCCTCGCGATTTCCCGTTCCCCAGCCGGGCGCGGGGGGCGGGCGTCACTGCCCGTCAGGCCAACGCGGGGGCAGCGCTGACGCCCGGGCCAGGTCGCGCTCCAGCTCCGCCTCCCGCGCCTGACGCTGGTCGGGGGAGGGGAACGCGATGGCCGCCAGCGACTCGCGCGCGGCGGCGGCGACGCGGTCCACTCCGTCCCGGGAGATGACGCCCGCGTGGAAGGCATCCACCGCCGCGCCCACATAGGTGTCGAAGAAGAAGACGTGCCGCTCGCGCCAGGCGTCGCGCTGCTCCTGGGGCGTCGCCACCACGTCGTGGATGAACACGGCGCGCACCGCCTGGGGCAGCGCCTCGCGCATCCTCGCGCCGAACTCCACGTCGCCCTGGCCGCTGTCACCCACGAAGACGAAGCCGTACTCGGGGAAGAGGCGGGCGTACTGCTCGAAGTTCTCGAGCTTCTTCCGCGCGATGCGCGTGTTGCCCAGCAGGGAGAAGAAGCTGCCGGAGAGCATCACCGCCAGCGGCACGCCGCGCTCGCGCAGGGAGTCCAGCGTCGCGTTCTCGATGAGGCCCAGCGGGTCCTGCGGACGGGCGCTCACGAAGACGAGGTCGCCCGCGCGGCTCGGGATGATGCCCGGCCCCCGGTCCAGCTCCTGGTAGAACGCGAGCACGCCCGGGTACACCGTCTTTGGCGGGTAGCGCCTGTCCACCCAGTTGACGAAGAGCGTGTCGTCGATGTCGCTCAGGACCTTGTTCTCCCCGCTGGGGAACGCCCGGGCCTCGCGCTCGAAGTGGGCGAGCAGCTCCGCGCGCACCGCCCCGTCGTCCACGTCGTCGAACACCAGCTTGTGCAGGTCGTGGGACTCGCCGCCCGCCTCCAGCAGGTTCTTGAACGCGGTCAGCTCGCGGCCCTTCAGCCCCAGGAACAGGTCGCGCAGCCGGCGCTCCGCCTGCGCGGGCGTGGCGCCCTGCTGGAGCGCGGAGGCCAGCGACGCGCGCACCGGCAGGGACAGCTCCGCCGCCCGGCGCGTGCACAGCAGGTCCAGGAGCGCCGTGTGGTGGGCCGGGCCCACCAGCCGGTCGTCCAGGTCCGACAGGAGGTGCACCAGATCCACGTTGGACAGGAGGTGGTTCAGCTCCTCGCGGGTGGCGCCCTCCAGCAGGTCCAGGATGCGGCGCTCGTCGTCGCGGTCCGTGTGGCCCGTCATCTCCCGGCGCAGCGCCTGGAGCTTCGTCGTCGCGGTGGACAGGTCCATGCG
>JAFADT010000654.1 GCA_023424585.1 Pseudomonadota bacterium | reverse complement strand
CTTCGAGTCGGACGTCCCGCTGATGCCGGAGAAGCGCAGCGCGAAGTCGTCCGGGTTGCTGGCCTGACGGTGGGCCTCGTCGTAGGTGACCAGGCCGTTGCGCACCAGGCTCATCAGCGACTGGTCGAAGGTCTGCATCCCGTAGGAGTCCGTGCCCTGCGAGATGGCGTCGTGGATCTCCTTCGTGCGGTCCTTGTCCTCGATCAGCTCGCGCACGCGCGCGGTGACGCGCAGCACCTCCACCGCCGCCACGCGGCCCTTGCCGTCCGCGCGCGGCACCAGGCGCTGGCTGACCACCCCGCGCAGCACGCTGGAGAGCTGGAGGCGCACCTGCTTCTGCTGGTGCGGGGGGAACGCGGACACGATGCGGTTGATGGTCTCCGTGGCGTCCAGCGTGTGCAGCGTGGACATCACCAGGTGGCCCGTCTCTGCGGCGTGGAGCGCCGTCTCGATGGTCTCGTGGTCGCGCATTTCGCCCACCAGGATGACGTCCGGGTCCTGGCGCAGCGCGGACTTCAGGGCCTGCGAGAAGCTCATCGTGTCCACACCCACTTCGCGCTGGTTCACGATGGAGCGCTTGTCGCGGATGAGGAACTCGATGGGGTCCTCGATGGTCATGATGTGGTTGGTTTCGTTGGAGTTGATGTAGTCGATCATCGCCGCCAACGTGGTGGACTTGCCGGAGCCCGTGGTGCCCGTCACCAGCACCAGGCCGCGCTCCTCGCCGCACACCTTCTCCAGCACCGTGGGCAGCAGCAGGTCCTTCATCGTCATCACCTTGAAGGGGATGACGCGGAGCACGGCGCCCACCGTGCCGCGCTGCTGGAAGACGTTCACGCGGAAGCGGCCCAGGCCCGGCACGCCGTAGGCCAGGTCCACCTCGTTGCTGACCTTGAACTTCTCCTTCTGGAACTCGTTCATGATGCCGAACGCCATGCGCGCCACCTCTTCCGGCGGCAGGCGGCGGCCGTCCTTGAGGGGCACGAGCGAACCGTCCACGCGGAACATGGGCGGCAGCCCCGCCTTCAGGTGGATGTCGGAGGCTCCGCCGCGCAGGGCGATCTGCAGGATTTCGTTGAGTTCCATGAGGGTGCCCGGATGGTAGCAGAACGCCCGCGCCCATCGCGACGGGGCGGCGCCCACCCGCTTGCCCGCAAAGCACGACGGCGGAGGCTTCCCGAAGGAAACCCCCGCCGACGAACGGCCGGACAGCTGGCCGGCAAGCGTGATTAGCGCTTGGAGAACTGGAACCGACGACGGGCGCCGGGCTGGCCGTACTTCTTGCGCTCGACCGCGCGGGCGTCGCGGGTGAGGAAGCCGGCCTTCTTCAGCGCCGGACGGAACTCCGGGTTGAAGGCGCACAGGGCGCGCGCGATGCCGTGGCGGATGGCGCCGGCCTGGCCGGAGAGACCGCCGCCGCGCACGTTGACCGTGACGTCCAGCTTGCCCTTCTGCTCCAGGATCTCCAGGGGCTGGTTGAGCACCATCTTCGACGTTTCACGGCCGAAGTACTCGTTGATGTCGCGGCCGTTGATGACGACGGCGCCGTTGCCGGGACGCACCCACACGCGTGCGGTGGCCTCCTTGCGGCGGCCCGTGGCGTAGAAACCGAGTTCAGGATTGATCGCCATGGCTGTTCCTTACGCCTCGACCTTGTAGGCCACCGGCTTCTGGGCGGTGTGCGGATGGGTGTCGCCCGCGTAGACCTTGAGCTTGGTCATCATCTGACGGCCCAGGGCGTTGCGGGGAAGCATGCGGCGCACCGCGTTGAGGATGATGTCCTCCGGGTGGCGCTGACGCAGCTTCGCGAGGTTGGTGATCTTCAGGGCGCCCGGGAAGCCGGCGTAGGGGTGACGGTAGTACTGCTTGTCCGTCTCCTTCGTGCCCGTCACCTTCACCTTCTCGGCGTTGATGACGATGACGTGGTCACCCGTGTCGATGGACGGGGTGTACGTCGGCTTGTGCTTGCCCTTCAGGAGGGTGGCGATCTGACTGGCGGCGCGGCCAAGCACCTTGTCGGACACGTCGATGACGTGCCACTGGCGCTTGATGTCCCCAGCCTTGGCGCTGTAGGTCTTCTGCGACATTTCGTGCACTCCAGACTTCGGCGCGACACCCAGGTGCATGCCAGGGGTCGCGTGCTCGTGCGAACCAACCGCGGGTCCTCCGTCAAAAACTCCGACAGAAGCCCGGAAAGGCCGACCCTCCTAGTCGGACGGCGGGATCAAGTCAAGGTTGGGCGTACATCGCCGGGGAATCCAGGCCTTGGAGCGCCCGCCGTCAGGGCGCCCGGCCCGGCGTGCCCGGCCCCGGCCCTCCGGCGGGGGGCTTCTTGAAGCGCTCCTTCAGGTTGGCGAAGAAGTTCTTCTCCTTCTCGTCCGGGGGCCCCTGACGCGGCGCGTCCATGTCCACGACCTCGATGGCCTCCGGGGGGAGGTCCTCCAGGAAGCGCGAGGGCGTGCGGGGCACCTCCTTGCCGCGCTTCACGCGGGTGGTGGCGCGGGTGAGGTAGAGCTGCTCCTTGGCGCGGGTGATGCCCACGTAGCAGAGGCGGCGCTCCTCCTCGAGGTTCTGCGCCTCGCCCTGCATGCCGCCGTGGGGCATCAGGTCCTCCTCCATGCCGATGAAGAAGACGAGCCGGTACTCCAGGCCCTTGGAGGCGTGCAGGGACATCAGCGTCACGCGCTTGTTCTGCCCCGGGATCTCCTCCTCCTCCTGGCGCGTGTCCAGGCTGAGGCGGTTGAGGTACGTGAGGAGGCTGGCCTTGGGGCCCTCGCGCTTCTCGAAGTTCTCCAGGGAGGTGAGGACCTGATCCACGCCCTTGAGCTTCTTGTCCGCGGCGGTGCCGGAGGGGGCCTTGGCGCGGGTGGCCTCGCGAAAGCCAATCTCCTCCAGCAGCATCTTCGTGGCTTCCGACAGCCGGGGCGTCTGGGCGAAGGCCTCGCGGTAGCGCTCCACCAGTTCCACGAACTCCAGCACCTTGCCGCCCGCGCCGGGGGGCAGGTCCTCGTAGGTGTCCGCGCGGCGCATCACCGTCCAGAGCGTCACCCCCTCGGCCTGCGCGTGCGCGTGCAGCCGCTCCATGGTGACGTCGCCGATGCCGCGCGAGGGCACGTTGACGATGCGCATGAGGGAGATCTCGTCCAGCTTGTTCGCCAGCACCTTGAAGTAGGCGATGACGTCCTTCACCTCGCTGCGGTCGAAGAACTCGCTGCCGCCGACGACCTCGTAGCCGATGTTCTTCTCCCGCAGCATCTCCTCCACGGGGCGGGACTGGCCGTTGGTGCGGTAGAGCACCGCGATGTCGTCCGCGGGCATGCCCAGGGCCAGGTGCTTCTGGATTTCATGCGCGACGAAGCGGGCCTCCTCCTCGTCGTTGGGGCACGCCACCACCTTCACCCGCGCACCGCCCTGACGGTCGGTCCACATGCGCTTGTCCTTGCGCTCCGGGTTCTTGGCGATGACCGCGTTGGCCGCGTCCAGGATGCGCGCGGACGAGCGGTAGTTCTGCTCCAGCCGCACCTCCTTGCCGCCCGGGAAGTGCCGCTCGAAGTCCAGGATGTTGCGCACCTCCGCGCCGCGCCAGGAGTAGATGCACTGGTCGTCGTCGCCCACCGCGCACACGTTCCTGGACTCGCCCGCGAGCAGCTTGAGCAGGTCCAGCTGGGCGTGATTCGTGTCCTGGAACTCGTCCACCAGGAGGTAGCGGAAGCGCTGCGTGTACTTGCGGCGCAGGTCCGCGTGCTCGCGCAACAGGCGCGCGGGCAGCACCAGCAGGTCGTCGAAGTCCACCGAGCCCTGCGCCTTCAGCGCGAGCTGGTAGTCCGCGAAGACCATCGACGTGATGAGGTCGTAGTCGTCCCCCAGGCCCTCGGGTTTGGGCTGGGGCGCCTCGCCGGAGTTCTTCGCCTTGGAGATGAGGGTGAGGACCTTGCGCGCGTCGAAGGCGCGGTCGTCGATGCGCTTGTCGCGCATGGCGCGGCGGATGATGGAGAGCTGGTCTCCCATGTCCGCGATGGCGAACTTCCTCGGCCAGCCCAGCCGGTGGATGTCCTCGCGGAGCATCTCCGCGCCGAACGCGTGGAACGTGCAGACGAGCACGCCCTGGGCGCGCGGGCCGGCCATGTGGACCAGCCGCTCCTTCATCTCCGAGGCGGCCTTGTTGGTGAAGGTCACCGCGAGGATGTTGCGGGCCATGATGAGGCCCGGTCGCTCGTTGAGCAGGTGGACGATGCGGTGGGTGATGACCCGCGTCTTGCCGCTGCCAGCGCCCGCCAGCACGAGCAGGGGGCCCTGGAGCGTCACCACGGCCTCGCGCTGAGGAGGATTGAGCTTCGAAAGGTCCATTGCGCGCGGGCCAGGGATACCCTTTGATTCGTCCGTGCGCGACTATTTCCTCCGGCTGGCCATCGCATCGTTCGCGCTCGGCGCGGGCGGCGGATGCCTTGACGACGAACGCACGACCTCTCCCACCCCGCGCGACGTGGTGACGACCGCCGCACCGTGCGTGTACTTCAAGGAATTGACGCCGTTCCTGCCGGAGTCGCTGGAGGGCTTCACGGTGGGCGCCACCGCGGGCTCCACGGGGAAGTACGGCGAGGTGTCCGTGTCGGAGGCGGAGCGCACCTACACCCGGGACGAGGGCCGCGAGGTGAAGGTGCGCATCGTGGACACCACCATGGGGGTGAAGCTGGGGCAGGCCATCCGCGAGGCGGCGCAGAAGGCGAAGGGCCGCGCGGCGAGCGACCCGACGGCGCCCATCCAGTGGAAGGAGGCCGTGGGCTTCGTGCGCTATGACGCGGACGAGGCCGTCGCCGAGGCGAACCTCCTGGTGGGTGACCGGTTCGTGGTGGCCGTCACCAGCCGCGGCTTCCCCAGCACCGTGGAGGTGCGGCGGGTGGCGCGCGGCATCGACCTGGCCGGGCTGGCCCAACTGCAGTGATTCGAGAGTCCAAGGAGCGTTTGTGGCGGTGAAGGAGAAGGGGGCCCGGCCCCAGACGACCCAGGAGTTGCTGGAGCAGGAGAAGGCGGCGCGGCTGGGCGTGGCGGCCCTGGGCAAGCGCGAGTTCCTGGATCAACTCCAGAAGCTGTCCAAGAACTACGCGGTGGATCCAGGCAACCCCGGCTCCTACGCGTGCGAGGGCTGTCAGCGCTGCGCCAACTGCATGTTCTGCAAGGACTGCGACAGCTGCCACCAGTGCACGCACTGCACCCGGTGCGAGCTGTGCACCAACTGCTCGCACTGCGTGGAGTGCAGGAACTGCCACGCGTGCGCCTACTGCGTGCAGAGCGAGAACTGCTCCAGCAGCGCGTACGTGGTGATGAGCAAGAACCTGCAGGACTGCAACTACTGCTTCGGGTGCGTGGGGCTGTCCAAGAAGGACTTCCACATCCTCAACGTGGGCTTCCCCCGCACGGAGTACTTCAAGGTCGTGGGCCGGCTGCGCAAGGAGCTGGGCCTGCCGTGACGCCCTCCCCGCGCGCCCGGGGCTACAGGGCGCGCACGTAGAGGGCCTTGAGGTACTCCGTCTCCGCGAGGCCCGCGAGCACCGGGTGGTCCAGGCCGGCGCCCCGCCGCTCCAGGATCTGCACCGGGCGCTTCGCGTCTGCGGCGGCGTCCAGCACCATGGACTCGAAGCCCTGCCGGTCCAGCTTCCCCGAGCACGAGCAGGTCACCAGCAGGCCGTCCGGCTTGAGGCAGCGCAGGGCGCGCAGGTTGAGCTCGTGGTAGGCGCGCAGCGCGGTGGCCAGGCCCTCGCGGCGCTTGGCGAGCCCGGGAGGGTCCAGGACGATGGTGTCGAAGCGGCGGCCCTCCTGGTCGAAGCGGCGCAGCACGTCGAAGGCGTTGGCGTTCTCCACCTTCACGTTGGCGCGGCCGTTGGCCTCCGCGTTCGACTGGATGCGGGCAGCGGCCTTCGCGTCCTGCTCCACCGCGAGCACCGCCGCGCAGTGCTTCGCGAGCGCGAGCGCGAAGCCGCCGTGGTAGCTGAAGCAGTCCAGCGCCTCGCCGCGGCCCAGCTCGCCCGCGCGCAGGTGGTTGTCCACCTGATCCAGGAACGCGCCCGTCTTCATGTCGCCCAGGAGGTCCACGTCGAAGCGGTTGTCGCCCTCGTGGTAGGTGAAGCGCGCGCTGCCCTCGCCGTGCAGCAGGCGCACCTCGCGGGGGAGGCTCTCGAAGTCGCGGCCGGAGGCGTCGTCGCGGCACACCACGTGGCTTGCGCCCGTCTTCTCCACCAGGGCGCGCGCGAGCATCTCCTTGCGCGCGTCCATGCCCTCCGACAGCGTCTGCACCGTGAGGCCCTGGCCGTAGCGGTCCACGAAGAAGCCGGGGAGCAGGTCCGCCTCGCCGTGCACCAGGCGCAGGCCGTCCCGCCCCGGCAGCACCGAGCGGCGGGCCAGCGCGGCCTCCAGGCGGCGGACGAAGAAGGCGTCATCCACCTTCTCCTCGTTGGGCCCCCTGCGCGTGAGCAGCCGCAGGGCGAGCGGGGAGCGGCGGGCGTAGAGCGCCTGGCCGATGGGGTTCCCCTGCGGATCCACCACCGCCACCACCGCGCCCGGCGTGTCGGTGGCGGGAGCTTCGGTGAGCTCCGTGCGGTACACCCAGGGGGTGCCGCGACGCAGCGTCTTGGCGCCCTTGAGGCTGACCCGGGCGGTGGGAAGGGAAGGCATGGCTTGGGCTCACTCCAGGCCGCGCGCGGCCAGTTCCTCGTCGTCTTCCCCGCGCAGATGCCCGATTTCATGCAGCAGTGTCACGCGAATCTGTTCGCGCAGCTCTTCCGGGGTGCGCACCGCGCGGGCCAGGTTGCGCCGGTAGAGGGCCACCGAGCGGCACGGCGTCTCCGAGCCGTCGCACGGCTCCTGGAGGGACGGGCCGCGGAAGAGGCCGAGGATGGTGGGCGACAGGGGCGGCTGGTTGGCGAGCAGGTCGTCCTCGGAGGGGATCTCCTCCGTGGCCACCGGCACGCCCTCCAGGTCGCGGCGCATGTCCGCGGGCAGGTCCGCCAGCGCGCGCGTCACCTGGGCCTTGAACTCGTCCGCCGACGGCAGGGGCGGCGGGGGGAAGTCCTCCGGCTCCAGCGCGCGGGCCTTCTGGAAGTGCTCCTCCGCCTTGGCCCACTGGCCCTCGCGCTCCAGGAGGAGGCCCAGGTGCTGGTGCGCGTGCGCCGCGCGGTCCTTGTCCTTCAGGAGCGAGGCGAAGGCCACCTTCGCCTCGCGGAAGCGGCACAGCTCGAAGAGGGCCAGGGCCTTCTCGTACTTCGCCTCGGCGTTGCCCGGCTCGCGGGCGAGCACGATGGTGGCGCGGTCCAGCGCCTGGTCCGCCTGCCCCAGGTCGTTGAAGGCCATGGCGGCCACCAGCGCCAGCGACGGCACGAGCTCCGGGGGCGTGGAGGGCTGGGACAGGCCGCGCTCGGCGTAGAGGGCGCCCAGCTCATCCCGCTCGCGCGTGGAGGGCAGCTGCACCGCGTACAGGTGCGCGGCGCCCAGGAGCGCGTCCGCGTCCCCCGGGTC
>JAFADT010000613.1 GCA_023424585.1 Pseudomonadota bacterium | reverse complement strand
AGCGGCAGGCCATGCCGACGATCGCGATGGGCGTGGCGTTGAGCAACTCGAGCCCTGGCCGGAGCTGCTCGGCCGCGAACGCGAGCTTGACGGACGACATGGCGGCGAGACGGTGCGAACGGCTCATGGCGCGCTCCCGCCCTTTCGCGGTGTCGCCGGGGGTGGTGCGCCCTCGGGGCCCGTCGTGGATCGCCGCCCGGTCTTGAGCTGTCGCGTGAGGTCGCGCTCGGAGGTCTGCTCGACCTGGGAGAGCAGGGCATCCAGGTCCGTGGGGAGCGCGGCGGCCATGGGGGGCTCCTCCCGCGAGGGGGCCGCCACCTTCGTGTGCCGCGCGGGAGCCGGCTGCGTCGGGGCGCTCCGGGTATCTCCCGGCAACTGGCCCGCGAGCACGTCGGTCCACAGGTGCTCCGTGAGCGCGGCGATCGTCGGGTGATCCATGGCCAGCGTGGAGGACAGGGCTGCACCCGTGCCGCGCTCGAGCCGGCTCTTCAGCTCCAGCGCCGTGAGCGAATCCATGCCCATGTCGAAGAGGCCCTGTCGCGTGTCGATGGCGCTCGCGGAGCGGAGCCCCAGGACCGAGGCCACCTGCTCGCGGACATGCGCGGAGAGCGCCGCCTGTCGCTTCTGAGCGGGGACCTCGGCGAGCGTGCGCAGCAGGTGCTCCGGCGGCGGCGTGGTGGCGCCACCCGGGACGTCCACGCGTGCAGCGCCGCCAGGAGCGAGCCCTGCCTGGAGCCGGGCGGGAACCGCATCGCGCCGGGCGCCGGGGGCGGTGCGCGCGAAGAGCAGGGTCTGCTCCAGCAGCACCTGGGAGCTGCCCGCGGGGCGCGTGCTGGCGACGCTGGCGAAGCCGACCTCCGTGAGCAGGGCCTGCCAGCGCTGGGGCGTGAGGAGCGGATGCGAGGGACGCAGCGCGGCGTCGTTGAACCGCCACCAGCCCCGCGTCATGCCAAACGTCAGGTCGAGCCAGCGGCGCGGCGCGGTGGCCTCGATGAGCAGGAGGACGCCACCCGGGGCCAGGAGCGTCCGGGCGTGCTCGAGCGTCCGCCGCAGCTCGGCCGTGGCATGCAGCACGTTGGAGGCCACCACCAGGTCGAACGCGTGGAGCGCCATACCCTGCTCATCGGGAGGACGCTCGATGTCCAGCGGCGCGTAGCGAAGGAAGGGATACGCGTGGAACCGCTCGTGTGTGCGCGTGGCGAAGCGCGCGGAGACGTCCGTGGCCACGTACTCCGTGACCGAGGCGGGCAGATGCGGCAGGAGCGCGGCCGTCGTGCCGCCAGTGCCCGCTCCAATCTCGAGCACGCGCAGCGGGGTGTCCGCGCTCACGCGCTCCAGGAGCGGGGCGAGCGCCGCCTGCACCAGCCGGTTCATCCGCCGCGCGCCGTCGGAGGCCTCGTAGATGCGCGAGGCCAGCTCCAGGCTCCCACCCGGGAAGAGCAGCTCCAGCGGATCCTGTCGACCCGCGAGGACCTCGCCCAGCCGTGCACCGCTGCGCTCGAGCAGGGCCAACTCCGGCTCGGTGGCGGGGAAGCGGGAGCGCAGCGAGCCGAGCAGCTCCTCGGGGGAGGCGAGCCCCACGGAGCGACGCACCGTCCACTCCGGGCCCACGCGCTCGACGACACCGTCCTCGACGAGCATCTCGAGCAACCGCGAGAACAGCCTGCGGTGGCGCTCGACGACGCCCAGTCGCTCCGCCCAGGACTCCGAGGTGAACGACTGTCCGGCCTCCAGCCGCGCACCCAGGACCTCGAAGGCGCGGACGATGTACCGCGTGCACAGCGCCTCCGCCTGGCCCACGGGACCGTCATCCACGGCGGGGCCCGCGGTCGAGGCAAGGGGCTCGCACAGGTCCGCGGGCAGGCGAGAGACGAGGTCTTCAGGAGCCGGGAACCGGTCGGCCGCGGACTCCGCTCCGGCGGAGCCGTGCGTGGCAGCGGGCGCGGGCTCCTGGAACCAGCTTCGCTCGCGCTGGAACGGGTAGGTGGGGAGGACGACCCTGCGGCGTGCCTCGCCGCGATGGAACGCAGCCCAGTCAATGGGGGCACCCTGGCAATAGAGCGCCGCCAGGTGCTCCAGTCGCGACGGCCAGGACCCGGGGTTGAGTTGGAGGACGACGCCTGCGCCCTGTTGCTCCAGGGCTCCACGTCCCCGCGCCCCGAGCCCCGCGCTGGGGCGATAGCGGGACCAGTGCTCCAGGGGACTGCCCGCGCCGGAGGGCACGAGCCCAAGCGTCGGTGGCTGGAAGGAGAGGCCCGCCGCGACGCGCGCGAGCTCGGGGACGCGGGCATCCGAGGAGAGGCCGGTCGCCCGTGGCTCCAGCGTGGAGCGCACGGCGACCAGCCGCAGGCCATCCTCGACGCTGAAGATGCCCGCCACGCATGCCGCGGCGTACTCACCGACGCCATCTCCCTGTGCGAAGGAGGGGTGGACGCCCCAGGAAGACCACAGCCGCGCCAGCGCGACCTCGACGGCGAAGCAGGCGGGCTGAAGTGTCTCGAACAGGGACAGCCCGGTCGCCTCGCGCAGCACCCGGTCGCACGTGTCGAGGGTCTCGCGGCAGACAGGCTGGGCCGCGGACAGCTCCCGCCCGAGGCTCGCGAAGTCCGCGCCTCCGTCGGGGAACTGGAAGGCGACCCGAGGTGATGCGCCTGCCTGCGT
>JAFADT010000566.1 GCA_023424585.1 Pseudomonadota bacterium | reverse complement strand
GCGCCAACACCGTGAAGCACGCCACCCCGGGCGCCTCGGGCTTCGACGCGGCGAAGGCGGACGCGCGCAAGCCCCGGCTGGACGCGGGCGCGGCGCCCGCCACGTCGCTGCTGACCGAGGACACCCGCGACGGCAGCGTCAACTGCCTGGACCTCGCGGCGGACTGGGTGGAGACGGCCAGCCCCCAGCTGCGCGCGCGCAGTGAGCTGGTGTTCCTGAAGGACGCGCGCCCCGGCGCGGAAGGACGGACGGGGCACGTGGTGGTGCGCCAGGGCGAGCGCGTCTTCGACCCCGCCACCCAGCAGGGCTACGCGTCGCTGGCGGACTACCAGCGCGCGCAGCCGCAGTACCAGCCGGTGGGCTCGCTGCCCGCGACGCAGGCGGCGCGCATCTTCTCCACGCCCCCAGGCTCCCCGGAGCGCCAGGCCGCGCTCGCGCAGGCGAAGGTGGCGCCCTCGCTCCAGGAGATGCTGGTGGCGGACGCGCCCGTGGAGGGCGCCGGCACGTCCGCCACGGCGGCCACCGGAGCGCGCGCGCTGAACCCGGAGTCCGTGGCCCAGGCGCAGGCCTGCTACGAGCAGCTCCAGCAGGCCCACTACCTGGGCCAGCCCTACCAGGCCGCGGAGATGTTGAAGGCGCACGCGGACGACCCGGACTTCCAGGCCGCCTTCATCGGCCTGCTGGCCGAGGGCGGCTCGGACAGCGTGCTGCAGAACGTGGTCACGGGCATGGAGGGGCTCTTCATCAACACCAACGGCGAGTTCCGGGGCACCGAGGAGCAGCGCCAGGCGTTGATCCACGGCCTCCAGGCGGCGCTCGACGCGGGCACGCTTACCCAGGCGGACCTCCAGGCGATGAGCCAGGCCTCGCCGTATGTCTGGGAGCCGGTGCTGGCGGCGCTGGACGTGACGCCCGCCCAGCGGCCGGAGGGCGCGGACGCGGCGCTCGCCGCGGTGGAGGGCGCCACCTCCGACTACGAGAAGGCGCTGGAGGAGGCCCGGAAGAAGGACGAGTGGCTGGCCCAGCAGCTCGCGGGCCTGGGCGACACGCTCACCCCCGAGCAGAAGCAGGCGTACATCGACGCGTTCCGCAACGACCCGGAGAACAAGGGCGTCTACGACCAGCTGGAGGCGGCGGGGGAGAAGCTCGCCCAGGTCGTGAAGGACAACGCCGCCGTGCTGGAGGCCGCCGCGTACGCGAACCCCGAGAAGGACGGGGCCGTGCTGCGCAAGGGGCTGGAGCTGCTCGCGGACTCGCCCCACGCGGCCGTGGCCGTGGAGCTGGGCGCCAGGTACCTGGCGGACCCCACGAGCCCCATGGGCCAGCTGGCCGCGGGCTGGGGCGAGGACTTCGCGAAGAAGATCCTCGAGACGGGCGTCCCCAACGCGGCCTCGCAGCTGCTGGCGACGCAGGACCCGGACGCGGCGCTGGCGCAGCTGGAGGCGCTGCTCGACCCGCTGAAGAAGGCGGGCGGGGCGGGGGCCTCCGCGTTCGCGGACATCAAGGACGGCCTGGAGGCCATCAAGCTGGCGCGGGCGGGCAACTTCGACCGGCTCCAGCAGCTCGCGGGCAAGTGGGACAAGGCCAGCCCGCTCCTCAGGGGCCTGACGGTGGCGGGCATCGCCTTCGGCGCGGTGGGGGCCATCCAGGCGGGGAGGGAGGGCGACTTCCTGGGGGTGGTGAAGAACCTGGCGAGCGCGGGCGAGAGCGGCGCGCGGCTCACCGCCAGCGTCCTCCAGTCCATGGCCCTCGCGGGGAACGTGGCGCAGGGCGCGTCCTTCGCGGCGAAGCTGGCGCCGGCGCTGGGGCTGGTGGCCAACGCGGCGTCGCTGGGGCTGCACCTCAACCAGTTCGTGCAGGACAACAACCCGGGCTACCTCGTGGCCGCGCTGGGCGACGCGGTGAGCGCGCTGGGCAGCGCGCTGGAGCTGACGCCGGCGGCGCCCGTGGGCCTGCTCATCAACGGCATCGGCGCGGCCATCACCGTCATCGGCGAGCTGACCGCGGGCATCTTCGAGGCCGGCAAGCTGGACGACGCGCGCAAGAAGTACCTGGAGGCCATCGGCGTCGACCCCGCGCTCAGCGCGACGCTGCGCGACGCGGACGGCGAGCGCATCCAGGAGCTCACGCAGGAGCTGGGCATCCCGCCGGAGGACGTGCAGCGGCTGGCCCAGCAGTACCCGTGGCTGCTCACCGAGGGTACGCACAACGGCCTGAGCCTGGACGCCACGGTGAAGATGCTCCAGGCCTACGGCATCTCGGGCCACGAGGCCTACGCGCTCCTGTCCACCATGGGCGCCGGCAACGCGGACCCCGAGCACAGCACCTTCGTGGTGCTGATGAACCTGGCGCGCGAGGCGAGCTGGGCGCAGACGCCGGAGGACTTCGACCGCATCCTCGACACCCTGAAGCAGACGCTCCCGGAGCACGCGTCCACCCTCGACGCGCTGCTCAGGGCCGGGCAGGAGCACCGCGCGGGGTAGGGCGCGCGCCGGACCGTCCGAAGGGAGGAGGCCGCCGTCGGATTGTGGGACGTGGGGCGGCGGGGCCGCGCGTGAGGGGTTCGCGGGGGGCGGGGTTGCGCTACGCTCCACCGCTGGGCGTGTGACGGAGGCTGCCGCGTGAGTGCATCGAGTCCCCTCTTCGGTGATCTGCTGCTCAAGCTGGGCGTCGTCACGCCGGGGCAGGTGCAGGAGGCGCTCGCGCTGCAGGCCCTCACCGGCCAGCGCGTGGGGGAGGCGCTCATCTCCCTGGGCTACGTGTCGCGCGAGCAGATTCAGGACGCGTTGGGAGAGGCCCTGGGCTTGAACCACGAGAAGGGGCCCGCGCAGCCCCCCCTGGGCGAGCTGCTGGTGGGGCTCAAGTACGTGGCGCTCGCGCAGCTGGATGAGGCCCTGGCGCGGCAGCGGCGCGACGGGCGGCGGCTGGGGGAGATCCTCGTCGAGCTGGGCCACTGCACGTACAAGCAGATCTACGAAGCGCTGGGCGTGCAGAACCGCATCGTCGGCCGGCAGGACCTGCCGCGCCCCACGACGGAGGGCCGCCGCCGCGTGGTGGTGGTGGACGACAGCCCCCTGGCGTGCGCGTTCGTGCAGGAGGGGCTGGTGGCGCTGGGCTACGAGGTCCTCTGCTTCCAGGACCCCTACGAGGCGCTGGAGGGCCTGGGGCGGCTACAGCCGGCCATCGTGCTGAGCGACCTGGAGATGCCGGGGCTGGACGGCGTGGAGCTGTGCCGGCGGCTGAAGGAGGGCCCGCGCAGCGCCATCCCCGTCATCATGCTCACCGCCAACGACCGCGAGGCGGAGCGCGTGCGCGGCCTGCGCGCGGGCGCGGACGACTACGTGAACAAGTCCGCGTCCCTGGACGAGCTGGCGGCGCGCATCGAGAGCGTGGTGCGCCGCACGGACGAGACGGAGCGCATGCGCCGGCTGTTCGCGCGCTACACGTCCGACGCGGTGGTGGAGGAGATCCTCAAGAGCGCGGACGCGGCGGTGCTCGCCGGCGAGAAGCGCGAGGTGACCGTGCTGTTCGCGGACATCCGCAACTTCACCGGCCTGGCGGAGAGCCTCCCGCCCGAGCAGGTGGTGGCGGTGCTCAACCAGGTGCTGGGCCGGCTGTCGGACGCGGTGCTCACCTGCGGCGGCACGCTGGACAAGTTCCTGGGCGACGGGCTGATGGCCGTCTTCGGCGCGCCGGTGGGCCGCCCGGACGACGCGCTCCGGGGCCTCCAGTGCGCGAAGATGATGATGGAGGCCGTGGCGGAGCTGCGCGCCGTGGCGGAGGCCGAGTGGGTGGCCCTCGGCCGCGAGGGCCGGCCCCTGGTGCTGGAGCTGGGCGTGGGGCTGAACTCGGGCGTGGTGGTGTCCGGCAACATCGGCGGCGCGATGCGGGCCGAGTACACCTGCATCGGCGACGCGGTGAACGTGGCCGCGCGGCTGTGCGCGCTGGCCGGGCCGGGGGAGATCCTGGTGGGCGAGCGCACGCGCGAGCTGGTGGACGCCAACGAGAACGCCTTCGAGGACCTGCCGCCGGTGCGCTTGAAGGGCAAGCAGCAGCCGGTGCCGCTTTACCG
>JAFADT010000552.1 GCA_023424585.1 Pseudomonadota bacterium | reverse complement strand
GGCCGTGCAGGCGCTCAAGCTGCCCACGGCGCGCGCCGCGCTCACCGAGGCGAAGCTCGACGCGGCCGTCGAAGCGCTGTCCCGGGGCTCGGTCGCGGAGGCGAAGCGGCAGCTCGTCGTTGCTCCCGCGGCGACCCGGAGCAGCGCCGCCGCGGCGCTGCTCCGCGCGGAGCTGCTGTGGCTGGAGGGGCGTCCCGCCGCCCAGGTCGAGGAGGCCCGGCGCGCGGTGCTCGATTTGCCAGGAGCACCGGGGGCCGCGGCGCTGCGTCTGGGAGATTCGCGGCTCGAAGCTGGAGCACTGGATGAAGCTGGCGAGCTCTATGCCCGCGCGGCCTCGAACGGAGAATCGCTGGTGGTAGCGGGGCGCGAGGCCGAGGTCGCCGAACGTCGCCGTCTGCTCGCGCGCGACCTGCCCGCGGTCGGGCGCCTGGGCGTGCTCGGCTGGCATCCCGGAGGCGGGCATGTGTCTCCGCTGGAGGCAGTGGCGGTCCCCGGGCGAGGCGTGCTGCGGTGCAGTGGTCGCGTGGGGCCTGAAGGGCAGGAGGCCGCGGACGTGGCCTTCAGCGTGGTGCGTGCCCGCGCGCCCGCGCTGAGCCTGGGAACGCTCACGGCCCGCTATGACCTGCACCTGCACTACACGGACACCGAGGTCGGCAAGGACGGTCTGTCTTGCGGCCTCGCGCTCTGCCTGGCGGGGCTCTCCGCGTACACGCAGCGCCCGTTGCCCGCGCGGCTGGCCGTGACGGGAGAGATCACGCTGAACGGTGAAGTGCGGCGGGTGGGTGGCGTGCACGAGAAGTTGGTGGCCGCGTACCTCGAAGGCATGCGCGTGGTGCTGCACCCGCGCCGCAACCTGGACGACGTGGCGACGCTGCCACCCGAGGTGTCCGGGCGCCTGCGATTGATCGCGGTGGACAGCTTGGATGAAGCGTGGCGGCTCGTGAATACGGCCGTGAACACGCCAGGACTGGAGCGAAGGTGAACAACGAGCCCCGCCAGAACCCCTACGAGGTGCTGGGCGTCGAGAAGGACGCGGATGCCCGCGTCATCAAGAAGGCCTACTTCGAGCGCGTCCGGCAGACCCCGCCGGAGACGCATCCGGAGGACTTCCGGCGCCTGCGCGAAGCGTACGAGCTGCTCTCCGACCCCGAAGCGCGACAGGCCTTCGACGCCAGCGCCGCGCAACAGGCGGACGGCCCGGAGGCGGAGAAGAACGCCGCCCTCCAGGAGGCCATCAACCTGTTCGAGTCCGGTGACAAGGTCGGCGGCCGCAGGTATCTCACCGTGCTGCTCAACGAGCAGCCGGACTTCCACGACGCGCGAATCCTGCTGGGCCGTCACTTCCTCTACGAGGGCGACGCCAAGGAGGCGCTGGCGGAGTTCGACGCCCTGCTCGCGCGAGCACCGGAGCACTGGCGGGGGCACCTGCAACGGGGCTGGGCGCTGGTCCGCCTGGAGCGAATGAAGGAGGCAGCGGACGCCTTCTGGCGCGCGGGCAAGCACGGCCCTTCGGAGGTGGCCCCACGCGTGGCGCTGGCGGACTGCCTGGAGGCCATGGGGCAGGTGGCGGATGCGCTCAAGGTGCTCGAAGAGGCCCAGTCGCTGCCCGGCATCTCGCGGATGGACGTGCTCGCCCTCAAGGTGCGGCGCATCGCGACGATGCTGGAGTTCGGCCAGGACGCCGCGGCCAAGAAGGAATTGGAGCAGCTCGATGCTGAAGTTCCGGAGAGCGCGGACGCCGAGCTGCGCCGCTGGACCGGCGGCCAGCTCTCCTCGGCCGCCGCGCATCTCTTCTCCCAGCAGAAGTCCCAGGGCGCGAACCAGCTGCTCGCGTTCGGCCGGCGCTTCAACCCGGAGAGCACCACCGAGATCGCGTACCCGACGTGCGTCAGCCTGGACATCGACGCCCTGCCGGCCATCACGCGCGAATGGCTCGATGCGGAGGCCGAGCGCTCGAACGGCTGGCGCACGACCTCCAACTGGGGGATCCCGGCGGCGTTCTCGCTCGCGTTCGCCACGGTCACCGGGCTCATGCTCGCGCACTGCTTCCTCGGCACCGAGGCGCGGAGCGCCGGCGACTGGCTGTGGTGCGCGTTCTTCTCCGCGCTCTTCTTCGCCAGCACCTACGCCGTGGTCCGCTACCTCCTGCGGGTGTTGGCGAGCCCCTATGGGGCCTTCAACACCATCCATCCGCTGCACCTGGTGATGGTGAAGATCGACACCGTCCTCGTGTGGCCCCTCGTGCACCTGCAGGACCTGCGGCTGGTGAACCACCAGACCAACGGCGTCTACAAGCACACCGAGCTGGAGATGAAGTTCAACGGGTTGCGCGTGGTGCTGAATGTGCGCGGCCAGAAGAAGGCGGAAGGCGTGGCGCAGGAGCTGGTTGCCCGGCGCCGCCGGGTGCTGGAGCTGCTCGGCCGGGGGATGCTCGATGCGGAGAGTGGCGTGGAGCACCTGCCCGCGGAGCTGCTGGCCCGCGCCGACACCCACGGCCATGTCGGCACGGAGCGGAGCAGCTCGCCCTGGTTGCGCGCGGCCGCCGCCGCGTGTGTGGGCGTGCTGCTGGTAGGCCTCTCCGTGTTGCCGCAGCCGCGGCGGGCGGAAGCGCACGTCTGGACGCGGGTCGCGGCGCAGCCGGGGCTGGCCGCCGTGCTGACCTACCTGCGCGAGCGGCCCGGGACACGGTTCGCCCCCCAGGCCCAGGCCCGGGTGGACGCGGAGCTGGCGCAGGTCCGCGAGCGGCTCGAGGCTCGGCTGGACCCGCAGGGGGCCGCGGCACCGTCGCGTGTGTTCTTCACGGGGCTGCTGAACGCGATGTCGCGAGCCCACGGCCGCCGCGTCACCGTGGCGTGGGAGGGGGGGCGAGAATTTCGGAAGGACGATCCGTCGGAGCGGCTCGTGACCGCGTGGCAGCGGGTGATGGACGAGGCGCTGGGGCAGGGCGTCGTCCTCGTGGATGGAGGCCGGGAGGCCAGCCGTGAAGGGGCTCCAGTCATGCTCCTCCGGGTGCGGGACGTGCTTCAGCCGTCGTCCGGGAGCACCGGAGCCCAGCGCGTCTGGGCCGTCTCGCAGGAGGGCTTGGGACAGGACGTGTCTGCTCCGGCGCTGGAGCTGTTCACGGACGCGGCGGATCCGCGTGCCGCGGAGGTGCTCTTCCACGCGTGGGTGGACCGCTGGCATCTGCCTGGAGCGGGGAGCCGCCGTCCCTTGCTGTTCACCGCCTCGACGCTTGCCCAGGAGTCCCAGCCGTGAGTGCCCCTTCGACTTCTCCCCGCCGCGCGTGGTGGGTGCTGGGCGGAATCGGTGCCGGCGCGCTCGTGGCCGTCGGGCTCGTGCGCTACGCCATGGACTTCCAGGATGTGCTCTTCGTCAACGCCCTGGAGATTCCGGTCACGGTGACCGCGGGCGGCGCGCGGTTCACGCTCGAGCCCGATGCGCACCTCACGCGGCGGATGCCTTCCGGCCCCATGGACGTGGAGGTGGTCCGTGAGGGACGCACGCTGGCCCGTGACTCGGTGGTCGTGACGGATGAGCGAGGCCTCTTCGTCTACAACGTCCTGGGCGCCGCGCCGCTGTACACGTCGGTCATCTACTACTCGCGGTCACCGAATCCCAACGAGCCGGGCGCCGTCCCACAGCCCCTGGCGGGCCCGAGTTTCCAGCGGACCCGGCCCATCGACTTCGTGCTCACCGAGCCTCCGTCGCGCATGTCGATGCGCAAGGAGGATGGGCAGACGGTGACACGCGTCCATCTGGGGAAGGCCCCGGGCGGCTGGATGACGAGCTACGGCTGGCTGATGTCCCTCCATCGCACGGCCGACGCGGCCCTGCTGGCGGAGTCGCTCTGGAAGGCCCTGCCGGAGACTCCGGGCGTGGAGCATGCGGCCCTTGGCGCGAAGCTGGTGGTCGCGCACGAGGAAGGGCTCCTCGCCTCGCTGGCCGTATCGAGGGCACACCGCGACGCGCATCCGGACGACGTGGACGCGCAGAGGCTCTGGATGCACGAGATGCGCCGCGCCGGGCGCGACGACGAGGTCCGTGCCTATTACCAGGCCGCGCTGGAGCGCGAGCCCGGCTCGATGCTGATGGGCATCCTGCTGGCGCGGACGGAGCCGGAGCCCGCGGCGACCGAGCGGCTGGAGAAGCTGATGCGCGACCATCCCGGGGAGCTGCTTCCCCGCCGTGCGCTCGCCGTGCGCTACACGCGGCAGAGCCGCTGGGCGGAGGGGCTCACGCTGCTGGAGGCGATGGAGCAGAGCGATCCAGACTACGCGCGCTACCAGGACCTGCACGCGGAGGCGCTGGTGGCCCTGGGGCGCCGCGAGGAGGCGGCCCGCAAGCTGGCGGAGCGCCTGCTGCGGCCCACGGACAAGGATGAGGGGCCGGACCTTGACGACGTGCGGCTCTACGCGAAGCTGGTGGGGCACGCCTCTCGGGAGGGGGCCGCGAACGGGGCGATGCGGCAGCTCATCGAGCGCGCCCAGAAGGAGCGGCCGGAGGGCCTCGTGGCCGAGTGGCTCGCGGCGTCGCTCGGGCAGCCCGTGGACGCCGCGAAGCTGCGCGGCGTGCCCCCGGACCAGTCGCTCGCGGTCGCGACGCGGGTGCTGATGGCGCTCGCCGAGGAGCCCGAGTTCGCCGCGCGGGCCGCCGCAGGCGTGGACTTCCTGGGCTTCCGCCAGCTCGACACGGAGACGGGCGTGCTGCTGGCGGCGGAGTTCGAGAGGCTCGGGGACGCCGCGCTCGCGGTGAAGGTGCTGGACGCCTCCAACGCGGAGCTGGGCTACGGCGAGCTCCAGGACGTGCTGAGCGGCAAGCTGTCCGTGGCGTCGCTCAAGATGCTGGACTGGGGGGAGCGGGCCGCGCTCCACCTGGTCCTCGCGCGCCAGCTGGATGCCCGGGGCAAGGACTCCAAGGCCGCCTATGCGCTCGTGAGGAAGGAGGCCCTCCTGCCCGGCGCGGTCACCATCGCGCTCCAGAGCTGGGACCGCCCCAAGCCGGCCAACGCGGTGGCGGGGGAGCCAGTGCCCTGACGCGGGCGCCCGCCGCGGCGCGGCCAATCACTCGCCGAACGACGCCACGCGCGGCGGGCTACATCCGCTCGTCGATGGCCCGGTTGCTCATCTCGTCCGCCTCCGCGTTCTGCGCGCGGGGGACGTGGGCGAGCTTCACCTTGCCGAACGTGGCCAGCAGCTTCTGCGCCTCCAGGAACAAGGGCTTCAGCGTGGGGCTCTTCACCTGGTAGCGCCCACCCAGCTGCCGGATGAGCAGCTCGCTGTCCGCGAACACCTCCACCTCGCGGGCGCCCAGGCTCTTCGCGTGCTGTAGGCCGATGAGCAGGCCCATGTACTCGGCGTAGTTGTTCGTCTGGTGCCCCAGGAACTTGCCCAGGCGCGCCACCACCGCGCCCTCGGCGTTCATCAGCACCGCCCCCGCGCCCGCGGGCCCCGGGTTTCCTCGCGCCGCTCCGTCCGAATAGACGCGCACCCGGTTCAGCGGGCCTCCAGCGGCAGGCGACACGATCTCGATGCCCGGCTCGGTGGAGTCAGCCGCTGCCAGCGGGGCGGGCCCTGAAGCGGGAGCCTCGGCCTCTCGCGGCCCGCCGCCCAGCTGCGCGGCGGCTTCGTCCAGCAGCTGGCCCAGGTGCTCGCGGGTGAGCCCGCGAAAGGCGCGCACCGTCGCCGTCAGCGGCTCCTCACGGGCGATGTGACGGAGGACGTCGACGAGCGAAGGGGTCGGCATGGGGGAGGGGACCGGAGTGACGCGCCGCCGCTACTTCTCGGCGGTGTCCTTCGGCTCCTGCAGCGCTTCGACGGCGAAGATGATGCGGTTGCACGAGGGGCACACGTCGGTGCCCAGCGTGGTGCGCAGCATGTTGTACATCTGCGGGGGCAGGTTCATGTTGCAGCCCTGGCAGGTGCCCGCCACCACGCCCACCAGCGCCGGCAGCTTCTTCTTGCGGATGACCTCGTAGCGGCGCAGCAGGGTGGCGTCCACGTTCGCGGAGACCTCCGCGCGGCGCCCCTCCAGCTGCTTCACCTGGGCCTCGGACTCGCCCAGCTTTCCGCGCAGCTCCGTCATCCGGCCCGACAGGCCCTGCTGCCTGGTGGCGTAGTCCGCCTCCTTGCCCTTGATGGCCTCGCGCGCCTGACCCAGCTCCTTCACCTTCTCCGTGAGCGCCTCGGACTGGGTGAGGATGCCCTTCTTCGCGATGTCGATCTCGCGAGCGAGCGCCGAGTACTCACGCGTGGAGCGCTGGTCGGACAGGCGCGCTTCCCACTTCTTCACCTTGTCCTTCTCGTCCGTGATGTTCTGCTCGAGCAGCGCCTTCTGCTTCTCCAGGTCAGCCAGGCGTGCCCGCTCGGATTCGATGCCATTGCGCGCGACCCCCAGCTCCCGCTCCAGCTCGGAAATCTGGCGGGGATGCACGTCCGCCGCCTTCCGGAGCGAGGCGACCTCGAGGTCTACCTTCTGCAGCTCCGCCAGGGCCTTCAGTTTCTCCCGCAAGTTTGCTGCCTCCCACACGGCCGCACCGACGCGCGGCTCGGCTCTTGTACCAACAAGGGTGCTGGGGTTCCAACGCGTAATTGGGGATGCGTCCATCCCCGTGTTCCCCGCCTGCCCCTGGAGCGTTTGAATCCGCTTCACGCACCCGTTAGACCGGGCCCGTGTCCCGCCTCCATCTTCGCTCCCTTTTCGCCCCCGCGCTCCTCCTCGCCGCCACGGCCTGTCGGGAGTCGCCGCCCCCGCAGCCTCCTCCGGCCACGCCCCCTCCCGCCGCGGCCGCGCCTCGGCCCACCGGACCGGTGAAGTGGGGTGAAATCGAGGGGCGCGTGCTGCTGACCGGGACGCCTCCCCCGGCCTCCAGCGCCCCGACCTCCGCCACCGTCGCCAGCGTGTGTGGCGACCAGGCGGAGGACCGCTCGCTCGTGGTGGGTGGCGAGGGCACCCTGGCCCACGCCGTCGTGTCGCTCCAGGACGGCGCCGCGCTCCCCGCCCCGGAGACGCCCGCGCCCCAGCCCACGCTGGACCAGAAGCAGTGCCACTACGAGCCGCCCGCGCTCGCGGCCCTGGCCGGCGGCGAGCTGCTGCTGCGCAACTCCGACCCGCTGGTGCACAACGTGCGCGCCCAGTCCGGGACGAACCGTTCCGTCTTCAACGTGGCCATGCCCCTGGAGGGCATGACCCTGCGCCGCCCCCTGCCCGCCGAGCCGGGCACCGTCCAGGTCCGCTGCGACGTCCACCCCTGGATGCGCGCGGTGGTCCGCACCTTCCAGCACCCGTACTTCACCACCACCACGCCAGACGGACGCTTCCGGATGCGCGTCCCCGAAGGGGCCCACACGCTCGTCTTCTGGCACGAGCGGCTGCCCGAAACGTCGCGGACCGTCACCGTCCGCGCGGGGGAGACCGTCCAGGTCGATCAGACCTGGAGCGTGGATGCGCTGCGTCAGCCTGGCACGGGGAACTAGCGCGTCCCTGACACCGTTGTCGCGTCCGGAGCCGGCGCAACGAAAGCGTTGGCCAGGGGTTCCGTACAAGTGCCGGGAAGCACGCCCCTTGTTCAGACTTCTGGCTTGGTGGCAAAATTGCTTTCTCGGAAGCGAACACTTCCGCATGAGGGGGAGTCGCCATGCAGCAATCCAGGAAGCAACCCACGGCGTCCGCGGAGGCGGAGCGCCTGTCCATGGGACCTCGCCGCAAGGAGGCCCGGCCGGTGGGCATGCAGGAGATGGGGCCCAACCTCTACGAGAAGATCCAGAGCGCGCTCACCGAGCTGTCGCTGGTGTCGTCCCACGAGCGCCTGAGCGGCACTTGAAGTGACGTCCCGGAGCGGCGCGGCCCCTTCCCAGGGGCCCCGCTCCGGACGGGTCATTCCGGCCTCCGTGAGAGCAGGAGGCGGAAACGACGAAGGGGCCCACCCGAGCAGCTCGAGGGGCCCCGCGTGATGCGCGCACGGAAGGCGACGCTAGATGTCGTCGTCCTCGGCCTCGGTGGTCGCCTCGGCCTCCTCGTCATCGCCGAAGGAGTCGAGGTTCTCCTCGTCCTCCTCGGACGCGGCGGCCTCCTCGGGCTCGGGCTCGATGACCTTCGGAGTGGCGGCCAGGCGGCCACGCCGGGGCTCGGCGGCGGGCTTGGGCTGGTTGCGCTGATCCTCACCGCACTTGGGGCAGATGGGATCTGGCTTCTTCATGTCGTAGAACTTCGTCCCGCACTTGAAGCACGTGTGCTTGGTCCCGAGATCCTTCGCCGGCATGCGCCACCCTCGTATGAAGCCTGGAGTGAAACCGAGGGCGGCTCAATAGTTGGGCCGAAGAAGAGAGTCAACCGTGTGTTTGCGCGGGAGATTTCTGGCGGTAGCATCCCCGCCGGTTTCCCCCGAGAGCCGGACGCCCCCTTTGAACTTCACCTGCGACAATTGCCAGAAGCGGTACTCCATTGCGGACGAGAAGGTCCGCGGCAAGACGGTCAAGGTCCGCTGCAAGAACTGCCAGAACGTCATCACCGTGGAAGGGCCCGCCGAGGAGGAGAGCACCCGCGTGGTGTCGCTCGCCGACGTGGAGCGCATCCGGGCCCAGGAGCGTTCGCTGGCGGGCGGTGGCGCCGCCGCGCCCGCCGAACCGGCTCCGGTGGTCGCCGTGGCAGCGCCTGCGCCCCTCGCCAAACCTCCTGCGTCGGCTCCCCAGACACCCTGGGACGATGAGCCCACGCGCACCGCGCCCCCCCGCCAGACGGCCGGGGCTCCGTGGTTCGTGATGGTGCGCAACAAGCAGGAGGGGCCGCTCGACGAGTCGGCCGTGGCCGAGTGGATGGCCGCGGGCACCATCAGCGCGCGCAGCTTCTTCTGGCGCCAGGGCATGCCGGACTGGAAGCGCGGTTCGGACATCCCGGAGCTGGCCGCGCTGCTCACGCCCGCCGCGCCGGCGGAGCCGCCGCCCCCGCCCCCCGCCGTCGCCGCCCCTCGCGC
>JAFADT010000440.1 GCA_023424585.1 Pseudomonadota bacterium | reverse complement strand
GCCGACGCCCGCGCCCAGGCCGAGCGCTTCAGCCGCGCCCGCTTCCAGCAGGCCCTCCAGGCGGAGGTGGACGCCCTGCGGGGCCTGTCCCCGTCCTCCCCAGCGGTGTGACAGCGCTGTCCACCCCGTCCCCAGTTTCCCGAGGCCTGCCCGCCCGGGGGGAGGGTTGGGGGCTGTTCGCGAGCGCTGCCCCCCGGGGTAACCCGTTGGATTCACGGAAAAGCCCGTGCTAGTACGCCGCGCCGGGGGCGGGGCCCGGGCGGATGAGGGTGCCTGGGGCGCAGGGTGCGTGTCTTGCATCCAACGGGCGGTTCTCGTCCCCCGACAGGAGTCATCGCGGTGTTCGGTCGCCTGCAGCGCTTCTATACGTCCATCAAGGTCGCCGCCGACGCGGGGATGCTCGCGGTGGCGTTCGTGCTCGCGTACTTCACCCGCTTCAGCGGCGTGTTCCCCATCACCGAGGGCATCCCGCCCATGGGCGAGACGTTCGTCTCGCTGGTGATGGTGCTCGTCATCTTCCCGATGACGTTCCATCGGGCGCGGCTGTACGCGACCAACCGCGCGCGCTCGCACATGGGGGAGCTGTTCGAGCTCTTCAAGGCCACCATCACCGCGACGCTCGTCCTGGTGGCGCTGACGTACTTCATCCGCGAGCGCTACTCGCGCCTCACGCTGGCCATCTTCGTCGTCTACGCCTTCACGCTCATCGCGCTGTCGCGCATGGTCATGCGCCACCTGCTCAGCGAGGTGCGCCGGCGCGGCTACAACCTCAAGTCCATCCTGGTCATTGGAGAGGAGGAGCTGGGCCTGCGCACCATCGAGACCGTGGAGAGCCACCGCGAGCTGGGCTTCCGGGTGACGGGCGTGCTGGCGCTGAAGGAGGAGAAGGTCGGCCAGTGGGTGGGCGGCGTGCGCGTCGTGGGCCACGTGGGCGAGGTGGAGGCCTACCTGGATGCCCACCCCGTGGATCAGGTCATCATCGCCGTGCCCCTGGAGGACCAGGCGCGCGTGAAGCCGCTGATGGAGCAGCTGGCGCTGCGCACCGTGGACGTCAAGGTGGTGCCGGACCTGTACCAGTACATCACCCTGTACGGCGGCCTGGAGGAGTTCGGCGGCCTGCCCATCATCAGCCTCCAGGGCGACCCCATGGACGGCTGGAGCCGCGTGGCCAAGCGCGCGTTCGACGTGCTGTTCTCCCTGGTGGCCATCGCCCTCACCGCGCCGCTGATGCTGGTGACGGCCCTGGTGGTGCGCCTCACCAGCAAGGGCCCCATCCTCTACCGCCAGGAGCGGATGGGCATGGACGGGCGGACCTTCTCCATCCTCAAGTTCCGCACCATGCGTGTGGATGCCGAGGCCCAGGGCGCCACCATGGCGAGCGCGGTGGACGCGCGCCGCACGCCGGTGGGCACGTTCCTGCGCAAGTACTCGCTGGACGAGCTGCCGCAGTTCTTCAACGTGCTCCGCGGCGACATGAGCCTCGTGGGCCCGCGCCCGGAGCGGCCCGTCTTCATCGAGGAGTTCAAGCGCCAGATTCCGCGCTACCACCTGCGCCACAAGGTGAAGGCGGGCATCACCGGCTGGGCGCAGATCAACGGCCTGCGCGGCCAGACGTCCATCCAGAAGCGCATCGAGTACGACCTCTACTACATCGAGAACTGGTCGCTCCTGATGGACCTGAAGATCCTCCTGCGCACCGCGCTGGGGGGGTTCCTGTCGAAGAATGCGTATTGACCCGGGCGGCCCCTGACCCCCGGTCGTCGGGGCGGGGCCGAGGCAGGCAGGCGTTCAGGGCCGGCGCGCAGGTCGTATTCGCGCGCACCCTCTCATTGGCACCGCGAAGCTGTTTAGACTGCGGGCCGACATGGCCGACAAGCTGGGAGTGACGCTGGTCCGCAAGGGCCTCCTGACGCAGGCGCAGCTCGACCAGGGCATGAGCGCGCAGCTCGTGCATGGAGGCCGGTTGGGCTCCCGGCTCGTGGAGCTGGGGTTCCTGGACATCGAGACGGTGGCCATGGTGCTGGGCGAGCTGACCCGGACGCCCGTCGCGATGGAGGCGGACTTCGACGCCGTCACCGAGGCGACGCTGAAGCTGCTCACCGAGGACCAGGCGGAGAAGCACCAGGCGTTCCCGCTCGCGGTGGAGGGCCGGCGGCTGAAGGTCGCGATGGCCAACCCGCTGGATCTCCAGGCCACGGACGCGCTGAGCTTCATCACCGGCATGCGCATCGTGCCGTACGTGGTGCCGGAGCTGCGGCTGTTCCACTACCTGAACCTGCGCTACGGCATCGACCGGCCCACGCGTCCCCTGAAGCCGGCCATTCCGCTGCCCACGCGCCGCTCGATGTCCATGGCGGCGGTGGCGCCTGTCGCCATGGCGCCGCCGGTGGTCGTGCCGCCGCCGGCCATGCCGCCGCCGCCCGCGCCCGTGCGCGCGGAGCCCGAGGTCGCGGGCATGTTCGGCGGGCTCGCGCCGGGACAGTTCCTCAGCGATGACTCCGAGGAGCAGGACGCCGAGGCGGACCTCGACGAAGCCGCCATCGTCGGCGAGGAGCTTCCGGACATCGTGATGGGCGAGCCGGTGCGCGCTCCGCCCGTGTTGGAGGCGGCGCGGGCCGGTGGCGGTCCTCCGGTCGCGCCGCCCCGGTTGCCCATGGCGGCACAGCCTCCAGGCATGGTGGCCCGGCAGGGCGCGGTGCCTCCGTCGGGGCCGGGCGTGCCCGGGATGGCGGCGGCGCCGGGGATGCCCGTGCCTGTCG
>JAFADT010000471.1 GCA_023424585.1 Pseudomonadota bacterium | reverse complement strand
CCGCGATGAGCGTGCGCGAGCCCTTGAGCACCACCGTCACGTTGAGCGACGTGGCCATGTTGAGCGCCACGCCCACGCGGTGCGCCTGCACGTCCTTCGTCGTCCGGCCCCACAGCCGCGCCATCTCCCCGGGGTGCGGCGTGAGCAGCACGGGCCCCTTCGCCTGGCTCAGCACCTTGAGGTCCTCCGCGACGGCGTTGAGCGCGTCCGCGTCCAGCACCGCGGGCATCTCCACCGAGGCCAGCAGGTCGCCAATCAGCGCGCCCGTCTCCGGCCCGCGGGGGATGCCCGGCCCGATCACCAGCGCGTCCTTGCCCTCCAGCGCGGCCTTGAGGGCCTCCAGGTCGCCCTTGCCCAGCGGGCCCTCGCCGGGCAGCGGGAGGCCCATGATCTCCGGCGAGTGCGCCATCACCCACGTCAGCGCCTCCGGGCGCGTCGCCACCGTGACGAGCCCCGCCCCGCTACGCAGCGCGGCCAGGGCCACCATCGCCGCGGCGCCCGTCTTGCCCGGGCTGCCCGCCACCACCAGCACGTGGCCGTAGGTGCCCTTGTGCGAGTCCGCGCGGCGCCTGGGCAGCGCCTCCCGCGCGTCCTTCTCCTCCACCCGGAACAACTCCGCGCCGGACACCGCGCGCGAGGACTCGCCGCCCAGGCCGATGTCCACGCGCCGCACCTCGCCGCACAGCGACGCGCCAGGCTCCAGCTCGTGCGCGGGCTTCACGAAGCCAAAGGCCACCGTGACGTCCGCCTCCACGCACGGCGTGTAGGGCTCCGCCGTGTCGCTCTGGAGGCCCGACGGTACGTCCGCCGCCACCACCTTCGCCCCCGCGCGCCGCCACCGCGCGACCGTGCCGATGGCGTCCGCGAAGGCGCCCTCCGGCGCGCGCTTCAGGCCCGTGCCGAAGAGGGCGTCCACCACCACGTCCCCCGGGCCCGCCTCCGGAAGCGCCTCGAAGGCGCGCGGCGACTCACCGAAGCCCTCCAGCGCCTGGAGGTTGCGCTTCGCCTCCGAGGTGAGCTTGCCGGGGTCCCCCACCAGCGACACCACCACCCGGGCGCCGCCCTCCAGGAGGAAGCGCGCGGCGACCAAGCCGTCCCCGCCGTTGTTGCCGGGGCCGCAGAGCACCGTGAAGCGCCCCCCCGGGCCCGCGACGCCGCGGGCGGCCTCCGCGAGCGCGCGGCCCGCGTTCTCCATCAACAACCCGGACGGCATCCCGTGCTGGTCCTGGGCGGCCTTCTCGGCCTCTCGCATCTGGTTCGCGGTGAGCACGCGCTGCATGGGTTCCTCCCTCCCTACTTCGTCTGGAGCACCACCGTGGCCGCGGCCACGCCGGCATCATGGGTGAGCGCGAGCATCGCCTCCCATCCTCGCGCTTCCATCACCTCGCGGGCCACCCCGGAGAGCACGAAGCGCGGCGGGCCGCCCTCGCGCACCACCTCCATGTCCCGCCACTTCACGCCCGGAGGCACGCCCATCGCCTTCACCAGCGCCTCCTTCGCCGCGAACCTCGCCGCGTACGCGCTGGCCGCGTCGTGCCGGGGCGCGCAGTACGCCCGCTCGCCGTCCGTGTAGACGCGCTTCAGGAACGCGTCCGCGCGCGGACCGTCGAGGATGCGCTGGATGCGCTGGATGGAGCAGAGGTCCAACCCCAGGCCGACGATGGGCATACGGTCCTACCCCGGGTCGCGCATCAGCTCGAGCATCTCGCGCACCGCGCGCTCGAAGCCCACCAGCACCGCGCGCGCCACGATGGCGTGGCCGATGTTCAGCTCGTCGATCTCCTGGATGCGCGCGATGTCCTGCACGTTGTCGTAGTTGAGCCCGTGGCCGGCGGCCACGCCCATGCCCAGCTTGGCGCTCGCCTTGGCCGCGTCCACGATGCGCGCCAGCTCCCGCGCGCGCTCCTTCTCGTTGCGCGCCTCGCAGTAGCGGCCCGTGTGCAGCTCCACCCGGTCCGCGTTCACCTTGTGCGCCGCGCGCACCTGGTCCAGGTCCGGGTCGATGAACAACGAGACGGCGATCTCCCCGTCCTTGAGGTTCTTGATGATCTTCGCGATGGACTCGCGCTGGCCGGCCACCTCCAGGCCGCCCTCGGTGGTGAGCTCCTCGCGCCGCTCGGGGACGAGCGTCACCACGTCCGGCTTGTACTCGTAGGCGATCTTCACCATCTCCGCGGTGGCGGCCATCTCCAGGTTCAGGAGCGTCTGCACCGTCTCCCGGAGGATGCGCAGGTCGCGGTCCTGGATGTGGCGCCGGTCCTCGCGCAGGTGGATGGTGATCTGCCGGGCGCCGGCCAGCTCCGCCATCGCCGCGGCCGTCACCGGATCCGGATACACGGTGCGCCGCGCCTGCCGCAGCGTCGCCACGTGATCCACGTTGACACCCAGTCGCTGTCCCATCGTCCCGCTCCTTGCGCTGGCGCGGTGCGGGATTGTCCGAAGGCCCGGGCCCGCGCCGGCCCCTCTATTCGTGGCCGGCGCCCGGAAGTCAACCGCTGTCGCTAGCCGTTGAGCGCCTTGGAGAGCGCCTCGACGATTTCGCGGGCGTATGCCTCGTTGCGCGCCGCGTCCTCGCCTTCAATCAGCACGCGGGCCTTGGGCTCCGTGCCGGAGAAGCGCACCAGCACGCGGCCGGCGCTGCCCAGCTTCTGCTCCACGTTCTTGATGGCCTTCATGACCGTGGGCAGCTCGCCCAGCTCGCGCTTCTGCTTCACCACGACGTTGAGCAGGGTCTGCGGCACCGGCTGGAAGATGGCGGCCAGCTCCGACAGCGGCTTCTGCTGGCGGCACATCACGGCCAGCAGCTGGAGCGCCGCGAGCGTGCCGTCGCCCGTGGTGGTGTGGTTCAGGAAGATGAGGTGGCCGCTCTGCTCACCGCCCAGGTTGTAGCCGTTGCGGCGCATCTCATCCACGACGTGCCGGTCGCCCACGCGCGTGCGGGCGACCTTCACGCCCCACCGGGACACCGCGCGCTCCAGGCCGATGTTGCTCATCACCGTGGCGACGAGCGTCTTCTTCTTCAGCTCCTTGCGCGCGACGAGCTCGCCCGTGCAGATGGCCATGATGGCATCGCCGTCCACGACGTTGCCCTTCTCGTCCACCACGATGAGGCGGTCCGCGTCGCCGTCCAGCGCGACGCCCAGGTGGGCGCCGTGCTTCACCACCGCCTTGGCCAGGCCCTCCGGGTGGAGCGCGCCGCACTTGTGGTTGATGTTCTTGCCGTCCGGGGACACGCCCAGCGCGATGACCTTCGCGCCCAGCTCCTCCAGCACCGCCGGCGCCGTGCGGTACGCCGCGCCGTTGGCGCAGTCCACCACGATGGTCATCCCCTCCAGCGTCAGCTCGCGGGGGAACGTGGCCTTCAGGTAGACGATGTAGCGGCCGCGCGCGTCGTCCAGGCGGATGGCCCGGCCAATCTTCGTCGCCGTGGGGCGGATGTTGTCGATCTCTCCGCTGGAGACCAGCTCCTCGATCTTCGCCTCCGTCTCGTCCGGCAGCTTGAAGCCGTCGCGCCAGAAGAACTTGATGCCGTTGTCCTGGTACGGGTTGTGGGACGCGGAGATCACCGCGCCCGCGTCCGCGCGCATGGACGTGGTGAGGTTGGAGATGCCGGGCGTGGGCAGCGGGCCCACCTGCTCCACGTCGACGCCCATGGAGATGAGGCCGGCGGCCAGGGCCTGCTCCAGCATGTACCCGGACAGGCGCGTGTCCTTGCCCACGATGACGCGGTGGCGGTGCGGACCGTTGCGGATGAGGTACGCCAGGGCGCGGCCCAGCTTCATCGCGACCTCGGCCGTCATCGGATAGACGTTGGCCACGCCACGGACGCCGTCCGTGCCGAACAGCCGCTCCGTCTTCTGCGCTTCCTTGGGGGGCATGCCCATCCTGTACGCCATGTGTGCCGCTCCACCTTTCCCATTGCCGGAAGGGCTCCGGCCACTCACGTCCGGGGCTTATACCCCGTCCGGCACGTGCGCCCGAAGCTAGGGATGCGGCGCCACCCAGGCAAGCACCCGGGCGGGCGGAACGGGCCCGTTCGCGACGCGCGGGCTTGCGCCCGTCATCCGCCGTACAGGTCCCCGCCGCCGCGGGCCCGCCGGATGGCGTCCGCCACGGCCAGCGCGTCCCGGACCTCGCCCACGTCGTGCACGCGGACCACGTCCGCGCCCCCCATGATGGCCATGGCCGCCACGGAGCCCAGGGTGGCCGCCAGGCGCTCCTGGGGGCCCTTGCCGCCCGTCAGCGCCCCCAGGAAGGACTTGCGGCTGGTGCCCACCAGCAGGGGCTGCCCCAGCCCGCGCAGCTCCTCCAGGCGGCGCAGGAGGAAGAGGTTGTGCTCCAGCGTCTTGCCGAACCCGATGCCCGGATCCAGGAGGATGCGCTCGCGCGGGATGCCGGCCTCGGTGGCCTGGAAGATCCCCTCCTCCAGGTAGTCCATCACCTCGCCCACCACGTCCTCGTAGCGGGGCGACTCCTGCATCGTCCGGGGCATCCCCTGGGTGTGCATCAGGCAACACGCGGCGCCCGCGGCGGCCACCACGCCGGGCAGCGCCAGGTCCGAGTGGAAGCCGGTGACGTCGTTGATGAGGTGGGCGCCCGCCTTGAGCACCTCCCTGGCCACCGCCGCCTTCGTGGTGTCCACGGAGATGGGCACGGTGCAGCGGCGCTTGATGCCCTCCACCACCTTGAGGACGCGCGACAGCTCCTCGTCCGCGGACACCGGCAGCGAGCCCGGCCGGGTGGACTCCCCGCCCACGTCGACGATGTCCGCGCCCGCGTCCACCAGCCGCAGCGCGTGCTCCACCGCGCTGTCCGCGTCCGGGAGGCTGCCGCCGTCGGAGAAGCTGTCCGGCGTGACGTTCACCACGCCCATGAGGTACGTGCGCGAGCCCCACTCGAACCGGCGTCCGCTCAGGGCCAGCGCCGGCACGACCTGCGGGGCCAGCGCCTCCTCCAGCGCGCGCGCCAGGCCGTCCGTGCGCGGGGACTTGCGGGCGAGCATGATGAGCCGGTCGAACTGCTGGCGGCTGCCGGACAGGAGCGCCTCGCCGGGATGGTCCAGGTGGCCGCCCGCCGTCCAGGTGGGCAGCTTCTCCCGCTCCCTGGAGCCGTGCGGCGGCACCAGCTCCTCCTCGTAGGAGGGGCGGCCCCCGGTGATGAGCACGTGCGCGTGGCCCAGCTCGCGCGTCAGGTGCTCCCGCAAGCGGGGCGACAGGTTCAGACGACGCAGGACGAGTGACAGGTCGTCAGGACGGTCTCGCGAGATGAGGCGGGCACGCAGCACGTTCGGGTCCCCTGCGGAGAGTCATGGAGGCGGTGGCGAACCCCAGGTCGACCGGCCCCATCCCCCCTGGATAGCAGGCCGTGACGAAAACGGAAAAGGCCCTCCCCGTGAAGCGGGGAGGGCCTTCGTCACTTCAGGAGGGAACCCCCAGAGGCGCTACGCCTTCTTCGGCTCCATGTTGGGCAGGCCCTCGAGCGCGTCGAGGATCTTCCGCTTGTCCTTCTTCTCCGTCGGCTTCGGCGTGGAGCTGATGCGCGGCGCCGGGCGCTCGCGGGTGAGCTGGCCACCCTGGAGGATGATGTTCACGTCCTCCGCGTCGAGCGTCTCGTACTCCACCAGGGCGTCGGACACACGCTGGAGCACGTCCAGCTTGTCCGTGAGCAGTTGCTTGCCCAGGTTGTAGCAGCCCACCACGATGCTGCGGACCTCCGCGTCGATCTGCCGGGCGGTGTCCTCCGAGTAGTCCTTGGACGCGTTGAAGTCGCGGCCCAGGAAGACCTCACCGTCGCTCTTGCCGAACGCCAGCGGGCCCATCTTCTCGCTCATGCCCCAGCGGCACACCATGGCGCGCGCCGTCTCCGTCGCACGCTCGATGTCGTTCGCCGCGCCGCTGCTCATCTCGTTGAACATGAGCTCCTCGGCGATGCGGCCGCCCATGGCCATGGTGATCTGGTCGAGGATCTGCTTGCGGTAGCCGTTCACCTTGTCCTCGGTGGGCAGGCTCCAGGTGACGCCCAGGGCCTGACCGCGCGGGATGATGGTGACCTTGTGCAGCGGATCACAGCCGGGCAGCAGCTTGGCCAGGAGCGCGTGGCCGGCCTCGTGGACGGCCGTGTTCCGCTTCTCCTTGTCGGTCATGATCATGGACCGCCGCTCCGGGCCCATGAAGACCTTGTCCTTCGCCTGCTCGAAGTCCGCCAGGTCCACGCGCTCCTTGTTCTGGCGCGCGGCCATCAGGGCCGACTCGTTGACCAGGTTCTCCAGGTCCGCGCCCGTCATGCCGGGCGTCCCGCGGGCGATGACCTCCAGCTCCACCTCCGGGGCCAGCGGCACGCGGCGGGTGTGCACCTTCAGCACGCCCAGGCGGCCCTTGAGGTCCGGGCGGGGGACGATGATGCGGCGGTCGAAGCGGCCCGGGCGCTGGAGCGCCGGGTCCAGCACGTCCGGACGGTTGGTGGCGGCGATGAGGATGACGCCGTCGTTGGACTCGAAGCCGTCCATCTCCACCAGCAGCTGGTTGAGCGTCTGCTCGCGCTCGTCGTGACCGCCGCCCAGGCCCGCGCCACGGTGGCGGCCCACGGCGTCGATTTCATCGATGAAGATGATGCAGGGGGCGTTCTTCTTGCCCTGCTCGAAGAGGTCGCGCACGCGGCTGGCGCCGACGCCCACGAACATCTCCACGAAGTCCGAGCCGGAGATGGAGAAGAACGGGACGCCCGCCTCGCCGGCCACCGCGCGGGCGAGCAGCGTCTTGCCCGTGCCCGGGGGGCCCATCATCAGCACGCCCTTGGGGATGCGGCCGCCCAGCTTGGTGAACTTCTTGGGGTCCTTGAGGAAGGCGACGATCTCCTCCAGCTCCTCCTTGCACTCGTCCACGCCGGCCACGTCCGCGAACGTGACCTTGTTGTGGCTCTCGCTGAGGAGCTTGGCCTTGGACTTCCCGAACGTCATCGCCTTGCCGCTGCCGCCCTGGAGCTGGCGCATGAAGAAGATGAAGAACAGGAACAGGAAGACGACGGGCATCCACTGCCCGAGGATGGTCAGCCAGAGGCTGTTCTGCTCCTCGCGCTCGTACTTCACGTCCACGCCGGAGGCGCGGAGCTGGTTGAGCACGGCCACGTCCGGCGCGGGACCCGTCGTCCGGAACTTGTCGTTCGAGTCGCTGAACGTGCCGGAGTAGGTGTTGCCCTTGACGGAGACGGCCCGGACCTTCTTCTCCTCCACCTTGGTCAGAAGCTGGGTGAAGGTCGGTTCCTGCACCTGCTCGTTGCCCTGGGAGAAGAAATTGTAGAAGGCGACGAAGAGGACGATCAGGATGACCCAGAGCCCGATGGTCTTGTAGGTCGAACGCACGTTTCAGCTGCCCTTTCGGTACTCGGCGGGATGAGGGCCGTGCCAGGAGAAACCCTGGCGGAGTTCGTCATGTGCCCGGCGCCCGCCCGTGTGCAGGCCAGCGACGGACCGTATCAGCAACAGCAAAAAGCCCTCAACTATTTAGGGGACCGCGACCATCCCCTCGATTCGAGGCATCGACTCTATAACGGAGGGGTCTTTCGTTCGCTCGTGGGCGGCGGAAGGGCCCACAGCGACTGTCGGGAAGACCCCTCGCGCGAAGCGGCGCGGGGCTCGCTGGAGCGCGGCAGGACGCCGGGAAGCCACAGCGCTTCGCCGCGCGCGTCCACCACCACGGGTTGAGCGTCGCGCGCCTCCGAGGGAACGCGGGCATCCACCAGGGCGTCCTGCACCTTGCGGTGGCCCGCGCGCGTCCGGATGCGGTCGCCCTGGGTCCTCGAACGCACCGTGAGGGGCCATGCCGTCTCCGCTTCCAATCCCAGGGCCAACACACCTGGGGGCGGCGTTCCTTCCGCCACCTGGAAGCGCCACGCGCCGAAGTCGCCCCGCGCCCCCGGCCCCTCGAGCACGAGCGGCGCGGGCGCCGCGTCCCGCCGCGCCCCCACGCAGCGCACCCGGCCGCCGGTGGCCTTGAGG
>JAFADT010000401.1 GCA_023424585.1 Pseudomonadota bacterium | reverse complement strand
AGCCCGGGGCCGCCCCCGTCGCCCGCGCCCCGGAGGCCCCCGGCCCGGGCGCGCCGCGCATCCGGGGGCTGGAGGCGGGCGCGCTGGACCGGCTGTGGCAGTCCCTGGACGGGCAGGTGGAGCGGATGCTCCCGGAGCTCGTGGACACCGCGCTGGAGAGCATGCCCCGGCTGATGGACGACGCGCGGGGGGCGCTCGCGCGCGGCGAGCTGGAGAACCTGGCGCGGGCCGCGCACACGCTCAAGTCCAACGCGGCCTACTTCGGCGCGGCCATGCTGGAGTCGCTGTGCTGGGACATCGAGCAGCGCGCGGACGCCCGGGTGCTGGAGGGGCTGGAGGGGCTCATCGCCCACTGCCAGGAGGCCCTGGACGAGAGCCGTCGGCTCCTGGAGCAGCTCAAGGGCACCGTGGTCTCCCGGGCCGCGGGCTGACGCTCGTTCAGACCCGCTGGGGCGCGTTCGGGTCGCTGATGGCCAGCGGCTGACGCTGCCCGTCCTTCGCGACGAGGCTCGCGGTGAGGGCGAAGTCCGGCCCCATCCGTAGCTCCAGCGTGGTGGGGCCCGGGTGGGCCACGCGCCAGTCGGGCTCGATGCGCACGGTGCCCAGGAGCTCGCGCTCCACGGTGGTGCGGTCCAGCGCCTCGAAGAGGGCCACCGGCACGGGCCCCGGCCAGGGCGGCAGCTCCAGGTCCACGGTGCGCGTGCCGGGCACGGGCGTGTTGGCGGGGAGCACCTCGTGCTGGCCGCCGCCGGGCACCATGGCGCCAATGGGCATGGGCACCACGTCCGACAGGCCGCTGATGCCGCGCGCCAGGTTGCGCCCGAGGATGGCCGCGCCCACGGCCACGCCCAGCTCCGGGTGCACCTCCTTGTCCGACGACAGCTTCTTGAAGTGGGCCAGGCGCTCGCGGATGGCGGGCATGCGCGTCTGGCCGCCCACCAGCACCAGCTCGTCGATGGCGTCCGGCCGCAGGCCCGCCTTCTCCAGCACGTCGTCGCACGCGGCGGCGGTGCGCTCGATGAGCTGGAACACCATGGCCTCCATCCGCTCGCGGGTGAGCGTGACGTTGAAGTCCACGAAGGCGCCGTCCTTCTGGGTGATGCAGGGGATGCGGATGGGGACGGAGGGCGCGCTGGAGAGCGCCATCTTCGCGGACTCGGCGGCGAACACCAGGCGCTGCATGACGACCTTGTTGCCGCGCAGGTCGATGCCCTGCTCCCGCTGGAAGTCGTCCACCAGCGCCTCCACGATGGCCTCGTCGAAGTTGGCGCCGCCGAGGAACGCGTCGCCGCCGGTGGCCAGCACCTTCACCACGCGGTTCTGCACGGACATCAGGGTGACGTCGAAGGTGCCGCCGCCCAGGTCGAACACCATCACCGTCTGCTCGGGGTTGCGCAGGTTGGCGTAGTAGAGCGCCGCGGCGGTGGGCTCGTTGACGATGGCGCGCACGCGCAGGCCCGCCTTCTCCGCGGCGCGGCGGATGGCCTCGCGCTGGCGGATGGTGGCGTGCGCGGGCACGGTGAGCACGCACTCCTCGAACCTCGCCCCGGCCGCGTGCGTGGCCAGCGTGTTCAGGTGCTTGAGGATGAAGTGCGCCACGTCGATGAGCGGCGTCACCTTCCCGTACACCTCCACCGCGGTGTAGCCGTCCGGGCCCTCCACCAGCTCGAAGGCGAAGCGGCCTCGGTGGCGGGACACGTACTCGGACTGGAAGCGGCGGCCCAGGAAGCGCTTGGCGCCGAAGATGGTGTGGCGCGGGTCGTCGATGATCTGCCGCCGCGCCGCCGGGCCGACGATGGCCTTGTCGCCCGCGTGGAACCACGCGATGGAGGGCAGCGTGAGGCTCTTCTCCGCGATGGGCACCACGCGCAGCTTGTTCGCCCGGTCGAAGAAGGCCGCCGCGGTGTTGGTGGTCCCGAAGTCAATGCCGAGGATGGGGGCGGCGCTCGTGCTCATGAAGGGGGCCATCCTCGCACGTCCCGCCGCGCCGGGGCACCCGGCACGACGTGGACCCGGGGCGGGTGCCACTAGGAGTGTTCCAGGACGACACCCTCCACCACCCGGGCCACATCCACGCACCGGTCCAGGGCCGTCTCCAGCAGGTCGTAGACCCCCTTCCACTTCATGACCATGAAGGGCGGCAGGTCGCCGCGGAAGAGGCGGCCCAGGCCCGCGCCCAGCACCGCGTCCGCCTGGCCGCGCAGCCGCCGGAGCGCTTCACACCCGGTGAGGATGCGCTCGGGCTGCTTGATGACGCGAAGGCGCGTCACCACGTTGCGGACCTGCTCGGCGCACAGCACGAGCAGCCGCGACAGCTCGGTGGCCTCGGGCAGGCACTCCGGCAGCTCGTAGGTGTGCAGGCGCGCCGCCGTGGCGTGCGCGAAGTCGAGCACCTCGTCGATGCGGGACACGAGCGCGTGGATGTGGATGCGCTCGAAGGGCGTGATGAGCTCGCGGTGGAGCCGGGTGAAGGCGGCCTTCGCCGCCGCGTCGCCCCGGTGCTCCACGGCCTGGAGCGCCCGGACGCGGTCGCCCACGTCTCGGTAGTCGCTGAGGAGCGCATGCAAGAGGCGCGTGCCCTCCAGCGTGGTGGCGCACTGCGCGTCGAAGTCGTCGAAGAAGCCGTCCGACCTTGGCATCAGTCGCTGCAACATGAGGGGCTCCAGGCGCGGTGGGGGAGGGGGCTACTCGGGGTCGATGGAGGCGCCGCGCACGCCGGGCAGCGCGCCGCGCAGCTTCTCCAGGAGGAGGAAGGTGTCGGTGCGCTCCGGTACGGCCAGCTCCACCACGGCGGTGCCGCCCGGGAGGGCGCTGGCCTGCTCCAGGGTGAGCACGCGCGAGTCGGGATGCAGCTGGCGCAAGGGAGGCAGGGCCGCGCCCAGGTCCTCCACCTG
>JAFADT010000385.1 GCA_023424585.1 Pseudomonadota bacterium | reverse complement strand
TGCCGCAGGGGACGCGCCCCTCCAGGTGGTAGCGCGTTCCGGGGACGAGCGGGGCGACCGGGACGAGCACGCCGCTGCTCCCGGGACCCTGGAGGAGGCGCGCCTCCACGTCCACGCCCTCGTCCGTGCGCAAGCGCAGGCTCTGGTCCTCCACCCACTCATAGGCAGGGGGCACCACCACCAGGGCGGGCACGTTCGCGGGGACGACGCCCTCCGGAGGCATGGGAACAAAGCTGCCCTCCACGGTGCAGAGGGGGCGCCCGCAGGCCTCCGCTGAAGGCGGCCTCATCAGGCCAAGGCCTCCCAGGAGCACGCCAAGCGTCAGTGCCGTCCAGCCCTGTGTCTTCATGCCCTTGAGACACGCGGGCCCGGCGGACTGGGACATGTCCTCTTCCGGAGCACGCCGGTCCGGGCGGGAGCGCGACCGTTCAGCGAGCGGGGACGACCGTCCAACCCGCGGGGCCTGAAGGGGGGCCCGGCCGCGACGGAGATTGCCGCCATGCGACGCAAGCTCGGATTGCTGGTGCTGGCCGTGGCGGTGTGGCTGCCGGCGCTCCATTGGCTGTTCCGGCCCTGGGACCGGGAGGCGCTGGCGGCGGCGCTGGCCTCCCGTCAACGCGCGTTCTCGCTCCAGGAGTCGAGCGCGGAGCGCGACGTGCTCCACCGCACGAACCCGGAGTGGGACCTGATGGTGCGCACCTTCTCCGCGCTGTCCTTCGCGAACCTCGCGCTGTCGGAGCCCGCGCGGAAGGCGGAGCACCTGGCCGTGGTGGACGTGCTCATCGACCGGACGCTGCGCGACGAGCGCAAGGCGCACGAGGCCTTCTTCCTGCCGTACGTCCACGCGGCGCCTTTCAAGGACCCGGCCGGGCGCAGCCTCTTCGTGGAGGGAGAGCTGGCGCTGATGATGGCCGCGCGCCAGGCGGTGGAACCTCGCGCGGACTACGCGCCGCTCCTGCGCGAGCGCGTGGACCGCCTCGTCGGACAGCTGGAGCGCGCGCCGGTGCTCGCGGCGGAGAGCTACCCCGATGAAGGCTGGACGTTCTGCAACGCGGTGGCGCTCGCGGCGCTGCGGCTGTCGGACACGGTGGACGGGCGGGACCACGGGGCGCTCCTGCGCCGCTGGGTGGCCTCCGCGCGGGAGCACCTGTCCGACCGTCGGACCGGGCTGCTCGTGTCGAGCTTCACCTACGACGGCGTGACGAAGGACGGGCCGGAGGGCTCCACGCTGTGGCTCGCCGCGCACATGCTCCAGGTGGTGGACGCGGACTTCGCGCGCGACCAGTACCAGCGGGCCCGCGCCGCGCTCCTGGGGCAGGCGCTGGGCTTCGCGTGGGCGGGCGAGTGGCCCCCGGAGGCGGCGGCGGTGCAGGACCTCGACTCCGGGCCCACGATTCCGTGGGTGAACGCGAACGCGGGCTCCAGCGGGCTCGCGCTCGTGGGCGCGGCGGCGTTCGACGACGAGGAGGCCCTGGACGGGCTGCTCACCAGCCTCCACTTCGCGGCCTTCCCGGTGCGCGACGACACCGGCCTGCGCTTCGCGGCGGGCAATCCGCTCGCGGACGCGGTGCTGCTGTACGCGCTCGTCGAAGGACCCCTCTGGCGCCTGGCGCGGGCGCCGACCCTGGAGGCACGCCGATGATGCGCCACCCGTTCGTCCTCGCCGCGCTGGGCCTGGGCGCGCTCTTCCTGGCGCTGCACCTGGGCGGCGGTCGTGAGTCCGTGGGCGTGCTGTCCGGGACCGCCGTGGGCGGTCCCTGGCGCGTGGGCTTCGGAGTCCTCTACGCGCTGGCCTGGTTCGGCGCGGTGCTGGTGGCGCCGGTGCTGCTGCTGGCGGGGCTGGCGGACGTCCTGCTCGGCCGCCGCCGGGCGAGGCGCTGAGCGCCGCTTCAGCGCCGGTACAGCGTGCCGCCCTTCATCACCAGCCGCACCTGGCGCACGGCGGAGATGTCCTGCGTGGGGTCGCCCTCCACGGCGACCAGGTCCGCGTAGAGCCCGGCCTCGCTCATCGTGTAATCGGACGCCCGGCCGCGAGGGAGCCGGGCGGCCCGCGTTCATGGACGGGCGCCGTAGAAGGCGCGGCACTGGGGCGAGGCTTCTCCCCACAGCGCGTCGACGACCTGCTCCAGGCCCATGCGTTCACGCACCTCCGGCTTCACCTCGCGCAGCAGGTGGATGGGGGAGATGCCGTAGACGAGCGCGTGCAGGGGGGAGTCCAGTCCCCGGCTCCAGTCAATGGCCCGGGCCTCGGCCTCCGTGGCGGGAATGGGGGTGAGGGAGCGGCGGCCCTCGTGGTGCGCGTTGCCCACCAGGCTGGTCTCCGGCTCGCCGTGCTCCACCAGACCCCGCGCGTGCCAGATGGGGCGGCGGTGGGCCATGGCCCAGATGTTGAGGCGCGTGTCGTCCGGCAGGCCCTTCGGCGTGCGCTCCAGCAGGGCGGTGTCCGCCCACGCGAGGAACTCACCCGCCAGGTCCACCGGCAACGCGCACGTCACGCCCACGAGCCCGTCGTCGGACGTCCACCACGCCTCACCCTCGGCGTAGGCCGTGAGGGCCGCCTCGTGGTTGGCGTAGAAGCACACCGGATGCGCGGGGCGGGCGGCGAGCGCCGCGCGCACCGCCTCCACGAAGCCGGGACAGGGCTCCGCGTCGTCGTTGAGCACGACCACGTGGGTGATGCCTTCCGAGGCCCGCGCGATGCCCCACCGCCAGCACGCGCTCGCGACGCTCCACACCCCCCGCCGCACGGTGTCCCGCTCCACGTGCAGCACGTCGCCGGCACCCAACCCGGCACGCAGGGTCTCCTCCAGACGCCGCAGGGCCGGGGCGCGCGCGGCATCGAACGCGGCATGCATCACCGCGAATGCAAGCCGGGGTGCGTCACGGGTGGGCTCCCTCTTCTGCTCCATGGCCATGGAGGCACCTTCCCTGTTCTGGCCAACGCCGGTCAATGCGTTGACCCTTCTCGTTTTTCTCTCCTAGCTTTGCTTCCGCGTCCTAAAGGAGGCGCATTCACATGAGCGACAACAACGAGAAGTTCCAGGGCCGTACCCCGGGCCGGAAGCTGAGCCGCGAGGACCTGTCCAAGACCACGGGCGGTGTGATCCTCATCCCCGGCTGTTGCACGCAGGGCTGCTGCGTGGAGCCCACGACGCCGCCGAAGGACACGACCACGGGTCCGGTCGTCGCCCCCAAGTAGTCCGCCGTCAGGGAATGCCCCCGGGGAGCGGACGCTTTCATGTCTGGCTTTGCCGGGGGTGTTCCCTCCGCCGTGCCCTCGCCCCACGCCGTCCCTTCGCCTCCCCTTTGCCCAGGCCTTCTCCCGTGTCCGACGACAATCGCTTCTGGTGGCCCTTCGACCTGTCCCCCGCCGAGGAGGCCGCGACCGGCGCGTTCCGGGAGCGGATGCGCCGCGAGCCCCAGGCGCTGGACGTGGGCGCGGCGACGCTGGCCGCGGACCTGCTCGCGCACATGATGGGCCGGCACGTGCGCGCCATCCTGGAGCGAGACTCGCTGCCGCACACCTGCCACCTGCTCAATGGCTGGGGCAACGCGCGCCTGGACGGGCGGCCCCTGCTGGAGCACCTGGAGCCGTTCGTCCACCGCGACGAGGCAGGCCGCCCCTACATCCTCCAGCGCGACCCGGAAGGCGAGTTCCACCCGTGGCAGGCCATCGCGAACACGGTGATGGCGGGCGTGGATCCGCTGCATCCGCTGCCGGGCGTGCGGGCGTCGTTCAAGGACATCGCGCTCAACAGCCGTCAGCTCAACGTGACGGACGGCATCGAGCTGGGGCACCTGCTCTACGCGCTGGCCGCGCTGGAGCCGGAGCCGCGCGCGGACACCGCGCCGTTCCTCATGGGCGCGGACGTGTGTGACGTGACGGCGCTGATGGAGCGCGCTGTGGACGCGCACCACCATGGCGGCTTCGAGGTCTGCCGCAAGGTGCACCTGACCGAGGGGCTCTGCGCGGCGGCGGCGAACATCCGGGGCATGGAGCGCTTCCGGAAGGACGCGCAAGGCTTCCTGGAGGGGCAGCTGGACATCCTCTTCGTGCTGGGCGCGGCGCTGGAGCAGGTGGACCTGCTGGCGGCCCGGGGGGAGAAGGGCGGCCCGGGGACGCTCCTGCACCAGCTGCGTGAGTCGCTGCTCATCGACTCGCCGCTGGAGAACCACTGCTACTACGTGGGCCACCTCATCGAGCTGGCGACGCTGGCGCACGTGGCGGGCTTCCCCATTCCCCAGGAGACCTGGAGCGCGATGGCGTTCGTGGCCAACCGCCTCAACCACACCTTCCCGCGCTTCCTGCCGCACACGGTGTTCGCGGAGTGCTTCCTGCACTTCGGCCACTACCGCCGCGCCATCACGCTGCTGCTGGAGGTGGACCGGGCCCGCGCCGGGGGGCGCGCGCTCACCCCCGCGGACTTCGCGCGCTACACGGTGGACTTCGACTGCCTGCCCCCGCTGCCCGCGGGCGTGTCGCTGGACGCCGCGGGCCCCGCGCCCACGGGCGAGGGCCTCTACACGCTGGCGCCGCCGCCGGCCGGGGGCCGGCCGGAGTTCGAGGCCATCGTCGCGCGCTACTCCCAGGGCGCGAGCGCGCACCTGAAGGCCCGGGGCGGCTTCCCGCACTTCCGCCGCATGGCGCCGCCGTCCTGGCCGCGCGCCTTCCACTACGAGCTGTTGGACTATGGCGGGGATGTGGGCGCTGAAATCCATCTGGAGAGCGACGCCGTGCGCCCGCTGGGGCCGCGCGTGCAGGCGCTGCGGGAGCGGGTGGCGGGCCGCTTCCCCGGGCTGGAGGTGACGTGGGATGGGGGCTGGTCGCGCGGGCGCGGCCGGCTGCGCGTGCTCTTCCCGGCGGGGACGCCGGTGGAGCGCGTGGCCTCGGGCATCCAGACGCTGGTGGAGGAGACCTTCGCGGACCTGGACGCGGCGGCCAGTGGCCTGTCCGTCCCCGTCGCCCCGTGGGCCCTGCCGCTGGCCACGCCGGCGTCCTCTCCGGTCGTCCCTCCGGCGCGATGAGCATGAAGCAGCTCGTCATCCTCGCCGGGGGCCAGGGCTCCCGCATGGGCGCGCACCTGGGCGGCCTGCCCAAGGTGATGGCGCCGTTCGGGGGCAAGCCGCTGCTCCAGCACCAGCTGGAGCTGGGCGCGCGCCACGGGTTCACCGACGCGGTGCTGCTCGTGGGCCACGGGGCGGACGTCATCGAGGCGCACTTCGGCGACGGCGCGTCGCTGGGCCTGCGGCTGCGCTGTCTGCGCGACGTACGGCCGCTGGGCACGGCGGGGGCGCTGCTGCACGCGCTGCCCCAGCTGGCGGAGCGCTTCGCCGTCCTCTACGGCGACACGCTGCTGGACGTGGACCTGGCGCGGCTGTGGACGTGGCACCAGGCGGCGGATGCGGCGCTGACGCTGTTCCTGCACCCCAATGACCACCCCCACGACTCGGACCTGGTGGAGGTGGACGAAGCGGACCAGGTGGTGGCCTTCCACCCGCATCCGCACCCCGCCGGGACGCCCCTGCCCAACCTGGCCAACGCCGCGCTCTACGTCGTGGAGCGCCGGGCGCTGGAGGCGCTCTCTCCCCGGAAGGCGGACCTGGCGCGGGACGTCTTCCCGGAGCTGCTGGCGCGCGGCACGCGGCTCATGGGCTACCGCAGCCCGGAGTACATCAAGGACATGGGCACGCCCGAGCGCCATGCCCGCGTCACCGCGGACTTCGAGTCCGGGCGGCCCGCGCGCAGCTCGCTCGGCGCGCCCCGGCCCGGCGTGCTGCTGGACCGCGACGGCACGCTCAACCGCCACGTGGGCCACCTGAAGCGCGCGGAGGACCTGGAGCTGCTGGACGGCGTGGGCGCGGCGGTGCGCAGGCTCAACCAGGCCGGCCTGCGCACGGCGCTCGTCACCAACCAGCCGGTGGTGGCGCGGGGCGAGTGCTCGGACGCGGAGCTGCGCCGCATCCACGCGCGGCTGGAGTCGCTCCTGGGCCAGCAGGGCGCGTACCTGGACCGGCTCTACGTCTGTCCCCACCACCCGGACGCGGGCTTCCCCGGCGAGCGGCCGGAGCTGAAGGGGCCATGCGCCTGCCGCAAGCCGGGCGTGGCCCTGGTGGAGCGGGCCGCGCGCGAGCTGCACCTGGACCTGCGCGAGTCGTGGCTGGTGGGAGACACCACGGGGGACGTGCGGACCGCGCACGCGGCGGGGCTGCGCTCGGTGCTGGTGCGCACGGGCGAGGCCGGCGGCGACGCGCGCTTCGGCGACCGTCCGGACTACGTCTTCCTGTCGCTGGGCGAGGCGGTGGACTTCATCCTGGAGGGCCACGCGGCGCTGTCCGCGCGCCTGGCCCCGCTGGCCGCCAGGCTGCGCCCCGGGGACTGGGTGGGCGTGGGGGGCCTGGCGCACGCGGGCAAGAGCACCGCGTCCACGGTGCTGCGGGAGCTGCTGCGCGCGCGCGGACAGCCCGCGGCGCTGGTGTCGCTGGACAACTGGATCCGCTCGGTGGGCGCGCGGCGCTCCGGGGGGCTGTCGGACAGCTTCGACTACGAGGCCATCCAGGACGCGCTGGACCGGCTGCGCGCGGGCGAGCGGCTGCGCCTGCCCTGGTATGACCGCGCCACGCGCACGCGCCACGAGAACGGCGACACGCTGGCCCTGTCCCCGGACGAGGTGCTCATCGTGGAGGGCGTGCCCGCGCTGGACGTGCCGGGCCTGCTGCCCCGGCTGGACTTGAAGCTGTACGTGGAGGCGCCCGAGGAGGCGCGGCGCGAGCGCTTCGTGAAGGACCGGCGCTGGCGCGGCCAGGATGAGGCCGCCGCCCGGGCGCTGTACGCGGCGCGGGAGGAGGGCGAGCACCCGCTGGTGCGCTCCACGCGCGCCCGCGCGGACGTGGTGCTGGAGGGCGCGGTATGATCCTGGCCTCCGCGCCCCTGCGGATGAGCTTCGTGGGGGGCGGCAGCGACCTGCCCTCCTATTCCCGCGAGCACGGTGGCGCGGTGGTGTCCGCCACCATCGACAAGTATGTGTACGTCGCGGTGCACGCCACCTTCGACGGGTCGCTGCGGCTGGGCGGCGGCTTCACGGAGGTGGCGGCCAGCACGGACGCGCTGAAGCACCCGCTCACCCGCGAGGTGCTGCGCCTCCTGGAGGTCCGGGGCGGGCTGGACATCGTCTCCATGTCGGACGTGCCGGCGCAGGGCACGGGGCTGGGGTCCTCCAGCAGCTTCACGGTGGCGCTGCTGCACGCGGTGGCGGCGCACCAGGGGCGCGCCGTGGACGCGGCGACGCTGGCCCGGTGGAGCTGCCACGTGGAGCTGGAGCGGCTGGGAGAGCCCATCGGGAAGCAGGACCCGTACGCCGCGGCGTTCGGAGGGCTGAACTTCATCGAGTTCCACCCGGACGACACCGTCAGCGTGCACCCGGTGGCGTGCCCGGACGCCACGCTGGCCACGCTCCAGTCGCGCCTGCTCACCTTCTACACGGGCATCACCCGCCCGGCGGCGTCGGTGCTGCGCGGGCAGGACGCGGCCATCCAGTCCCAGCGCCACACGCGCGAGGCCCTCGGCCGCATGGTGGCGCTGGCGCGGCGGATGCGGGGGGACCTGGAGCGCGGGGACCTGGACGGCTTCGCGGCGCTCCTGGACGAGAACTGGCGCCTCAAGCGCGAGCTGCGCGACGGGGTGAGCTCGCCCACCATCGATGACTGGTACGCGCGCGCCCGCCGGGCCGGAGCCCAGGGCGGCAAGCTGCTGGGCGCGGGCGGCGGGGGCTTCCTGTTGTTCTACGCGCCGGAGGAGCATCACCCGGCCATCGCCGCGGCGCTGCCGGAGCTGCGGCGGGTGGACATGCGGCTCCAGCCCCGGGGCAGCGCCATCACCCCGGTGCGCAGGGGGGAGGGGACATGAGCTTCAGCCGTGGCTATTACGAGCGGATGGTGAAGGCCATCCAGGCGCTGGACCTGGACGAGGTGGAGCGCGCGGTGGACCTGGTGGAGGCCACCTGGCGCGCCGACGGCACCGTCTACACCTGCGGCAACGGGGGCAGCGGCTCCACCGCGTCGCACTACGCCTCCGACTGGAGCAAGAGCATTCGCGCGCGCGACGGCAAGCGGCTGCGCTGCATGTGCCTCAACGACAACCTGCCCCTGCTGATGGCGTACGCGAACGACGTCTCCTATGAGGCCGTCTTCGAGGAGCCCCTGAAGAACCTGCTGCGGCCCGGGGACCTGGTCATCGGCATCTCCGGCAGCGGCAACTCGCCCAACGTGCTCAACGCCATTGCCTATGCGAACGCGAACGGCGCGCGCACGCTGGGCATCTGCGGGTTCGACGGCGGGAAGCTCAAGCCCCTGGCGCAGCACGCGGTGCACGTGCGCGAGCACCACATGCAGCTGGTGGAGGACCTGCACCTGTCCTTCGGCCACGTCGTCATGGGCCGGCTGTGCGGCGACCCGCGCTTCCTCTGACGGGCGCGGGCGCCACCGCCACCTGGCGCGCCTTCCAGGTGGTCGCGTCGTCCACGCGCGTGCCCCAGTAGTGCCCCTGGTGGTAGCTCTCCATGCAGCGGGCCAGGTTGAGATGCTCGCTCTGCGCGCGGGTCTGGCCGGCCAGGTCCCGCCGGTCGTCGCCGTGGGTGAGGTGCAGCACGTCCCCGTGCCTGCGCTGCGTGAGGCCCAGCTCCAGCTGCAGGCGCACCAGCAGGTCCAGGTCCTCCCACCCCCAGCCGGCCAGGTCCGAGTTCATCCCGTTCACGGCCTCGAAGTGCTTGCGGCGCATGAGCACCATGCCGGGGCCGCTGCGGCTGCCGTCGCCCAGGTGCACGCGGTTGGTCTCCACGCGGGCCTCGCGGCCCTGCTCATCCACGAAGTGCACCGCGTACGCCAGCTCCCGCAGCTTCGACTCGCGCCGCTCGCGCGCGGGCTCGGACTCGAAGACGCGGTCCACGGTGACGAAGTGCTTGCGGCCCAGCCGCTCGCGCGCGGCCTCCAGGAAGTCGCTCTTCAGCACGACGTCCGTGTCCAGGAAGAAGAGGCAGTCCGCGCGGGCGTCGGAGGCGCCCACGTTGAGGGCCAGCGACTTGTTGAAGGGCGTGCCGGGCAGCTCCACGCCGCGCAGGCCGGGGAAGCGCGCGGCGTGGAGGCCTTCGCGGAACAGCGCGGGGCTCCCGCCGCAGTTGACGACCACCACCTCGTAGGGGTGCGCGGTGAAGAAGCGGCGGTTGCGCTTCAGCGTGACGCCCAGCTCCGGGCGGTCCTTCCACGGGATGACGATGGACAGCACGGGGCGCGCGGGCATGGACTGGGAGCAGAGCCGCTCGCCGCCCGGGCCGTCAATCACCGGACACGAGCAGCCCCTCGCGCACCCAGTGCGCCGCCCGCGCCGCGTCCCACAGGCCCTCCGCTTTCAGCGTGGCGACGGAGACAGGCTCGCGGCAGCGCGCCACCAGGGCCGCGTCCCGGGGCTCCAGCGCGAAGCGCGCGGGCCAGGCCGGGTCATCCAGCCGCACGGTGCCGGGGAGCTCCTCCACCAGCGGCGCGGCCACCCACAGCCGCGAGGGCTCGCCGGGCACCGGCGCGGACGTGCTCGCGTAGTGGGCCACCTCGCGGGCGTAGTGCTCCCAGGGAAAGCCGGGCGTGGGCGGCAGCAGGCCGGACGGGGGCGGCTC
>JAFADT010000331.1 GCA_023424585.1 Pseudomonadota bacterium | reverse complement strand
GTCCCGGGCAGCGTGGTGGCCCTCTGCGCGCCGGAGCTCCTGCCCGGCCAGGAGACGCAGTGGGCGCCCTGCGCTCCCGCAGCGGAGGAGCCCCCCGCGCTGCCGGCGGACGCGCCCCGGAAGGACGCCCTGCGGGAGGACACCGGGCCCCACCCGTGGCGCGCGCTGGGCGAGGTCACCGCCATCAACCTGTTCGTCTGGACGTGGGACCGGGTCATCACGAACAAGGACTGGGCGCGGGTGAGCCCGTCCGCGTGGAAGGAGAACCTGCGCACGGGCTTCGTCTGGGACCAGGACGGGTTCTCCACCAACCAGTTCGCGCACCCGTACCACGGCGGCCTCTACTACACGGCCGCGCGCGACAACGGCCTGCCGTACGTGGCCGCGGTGCCGCTCACGCTGCTGGGCAGCGCGCAGTGGGAGCTGTTCGCGGAGACGGAGCCGCCCTCCGTCAACGACCTCATCAACACGACCGTGGGCGGCGTGGCCATCGGCGAGGCGCTGTACCGGTTCTCCTCGCTGGTGCTGGACACGGAGGCCCGGGGCCGCGAGCGCTTCGTCCGCGAGCTGACCGCCGGCCTCCTCAGCCCCGTGCGCGGCTTCAACCGCGTGGTGCGCGGCGACGTCTCCCACCACGGCCCCACGCCGACGGAGTGGTGGCCGGACGACATCGCGGGCTGGGCCAGCCTGGGCTACCTCAAGCTGGGCGACGGCCGCTCGCTGGCCTGGGGCGAGGATCAGTTCTTCGTCCAGCTCTCCCTGCGCTACGGGGACATGTACCAGGGCGGGCACCACCGCCCCTTCGACTCCTTCGACGCCCGCGTCCAGTTCACCACGCGGGAGGACAGCCTCGTCAGCAACGCGCGGCTTCAGGGCCTGCTGGTGAAGTCCACGCTCTGGCGCACCGAGCGCGACGAGCTGCGCCTGGGCCTGCTCCAGCAGCTCAGCTACACGGACACGCTCGCGTATGAGGTGGGCGGCCAGTCCCTGGACTTCGGCCTGCTGCACGAGCGCCAGCTCCCCAAGCGCTCCCGGCTGAGGACCGCGCTGCTCGTGGACGGCAGCATCCTCACCGGCGTCTCCTCCGAGCACAGCGACGGCGAGGACGGCGAGGGCCGCAACTACGACTACGGCCCCGCCCTGGGCCTCCAGCTCCAGATGGCGTACCTGCGCGAGGACTGGGAGGTCGTCACGCTGGAGGCGGGCGCGTCCCGCGTGCTGGTGCTGGACGGCTCGGGGGGCTCACACCAGGTGCACCAGGCCCAGGTGCAGGTGGACCTCCCCGTCTACAAGCACCTGGGGATGGGCTCGCAGCTCAACTTCTTCCAGCGCCATAGCGTCTTCGAGTCCTACCCGGACGTGACGAAGGACACCTGGCAGCTGCGCGTCTTCCTCTCCCTGCACTGAGGCGGGGGCGCTCAGCCCACCGCCTCCGACTCCGGCGACGCGGAGGGCAGCGAGTACGTCACCGGCGGCGGCAGCATCACGCGCACCTCGTCGCCCGCGCGGATGAGGCCCGGGCGCTCCACCCAGCCCACCAGCCCGCGCCTCCGCCACGCGGCCTTCACGAAGCGGCTCGCCAGCCCCCGCAGGTCCGGGTGGTGCGCCTCAAGCACGCGGCCCGGCCCCACGCAGGGCTGGTTCTCCCCCTCCACCACCAGCGTGGCCTCCTCCGGGAAGAACAGCCGCGTCCCCGGCGGCAGCTGCGTGAGCCGCGGCACGCCCACGAGCTCCAGGTTCGCGCCCAGCCACGACGCCAGCACGTGCGGCACGCCCAGCGCGCGCGCCACCTCCGCCAGCTCCTCGCGCGACACGAGGGACAGCTGCCGCGTGTTGCGGATGAGGGTGCCCTTGGGGAACCACGGCACGCGCACGTCCGCCTTGCGCGTGAGGCCCGCGTGGCGGTCTCCGACGATGCCCTCGAAGGTGACCCTCACCTCCGGGACCTCCCGGGTGACGAAGCGCTTGGGCTCGGCGTCCGTGCACAGCAGCACGTTGGCCAGGTGTCCGGTCAGCGAGGGGGCGGGAGCGGGCATATCGGGCGCCCGTTCCAACACGCCGGCGCGGTGAAATCAAAACAGGGTCAGCTGCTGTGGCTTGCCCAGCGGGCGGGCATCCGTGCCCGCGTCCCGGAGCGCCTGGGCCAGCTCCTCGGCGAAGCCGTGGCAGGTGATGACGTCGCGGGCGCCGGTGTCCTTCACGTAGCGCAGCAGCGACGGGAAGTCCGCGTGGTCCGACAGCGGGAAGGCCACGTCCGCGCCGTAGCGCCGCGCGCCGCCGGGGTCCATGGCCCAGCCGGTGAGCACCGCCGTCGCGCGGGGCCAGTGCGGCGCCAGGGCCCCGCCCCGCGCCAGGTGCGGCGGAAAGAAGAGCACCTCGCCCGGCTCCACGCGGCCGTCGTAGCGCCGCAGGTTCTCGATGGGGACGCCCAGCTCCGCGTACAGCTCCGCGACCTCGAAGATGGAGGGGTGCGCCACCAGCTGGAAGCCCCGCAGGGCCAGCTGCTTCATCGCCTCCTGGCTCTTGCCCAGCGGATAGCCCAGGAGCACCGGCGTCACGCCCCGGGTCAGCTGCGCGCGCAGCCACGCCTCCACCTGCCCCAGCACCTCCGCGCGCGGCGGGAAGCGGTAGCGCGGGTGCCCGAAGGTGGACTCGATGACCAGCGTGTCGCAGGTGGCCACCTCCGTGGCCTCCGCGGTGAGCGACGGCGCGGTGTTCAGGTCGCCCGTGTAGACGATGCGCCTGCCATCCGCGCGGGTGACGCGCAGCTGCGCGCTGCCCAGGATGTGGCCAGCGGGCAGGAGCTCCAGGAGCAGCGGGCCCAGCTCGAACGGGCGGCGGAAGGGCACGGACAGCGGGGCCGCCACCGGCCCCAGCCGGTGGGCCATGAAGCGCAGCGTGGCCGCGGTGGCGATGGTGCGCTCGTGGCGGGCGATGTGGTCCGAGTGCCCGTGGCTGACGAAGGACAGCGGCGACTTGCGCTTCGCGTCCAGCGACAGGGGCGTGCCCGTCAGGTGCAGGCCGTTGCGTCTCAGCTCCACGCTCATGGGATGGGCGCTGTCTATAGCGC
>JAFADT010000305.1 GCA_023424585.1 Pseudomonadota bacterium | reverse complement strand
CCCCTGCCCCCACCAGCCCGCGCCGCGCCACCGGCAGCAGCTGCTTCACCAGCTCCACCGCCGGCATCACCCGCGGGCTGGGCGCGGTCTCCGCGGGCCAGAGCAGCGTCGCGCCCAGGCCGTGATGCGCCGCCTGCTTGAAGTTGCGCCGCGCCTGCCAGAACGGCAGCGCCGGCAACAGCGCGTCCACGCGCTCCGCCAGCCCCAGCGTCAGCCCCAGCAGGAACGCGCCGTTGGCCACCATGTCCACCGGCGTGGGGCCCGAGGGCAGCGCGCGGAACTCGATGCGCACGTGGCCCGCTCCGTGCGGATCATAGATGGCCCGGTTCCACGACCAGACGGTCCCCTGGTGCAGCCGCAGCTCCTCCAGCTTCGGCAGGCCGCCCGCGGCCACCACCTCCAGCGGGGACTCCCGCCCCAGCACCGGCAGCAGCGCGGGGTAGAGCGCCACGGCCTCCGCGAACAGCTCGAGCGGCCCCTCGCGCACCCAGCCGTGTCCGAACGTCACGCGCGGGTGCAGGTGCGCGGCCTCGTCGCTCTCGCTCCGGTCGTCGGTGGCCTGCTGGAAGAGCGCCACGCGCGTCTCCTCCCACAGCCGCTTGCCCAGGAACACCGGCGAGTTGCCGCACGCGGCCAGCACCGGCGCGGTGGCCAGCTGCGCGGCGTTGTAGACGCGCGCGAAGTCCTCCGGGGCCACGCGCAGGTGGAGCTGGAGCGACGTGTTCGCCCCCTCCAGCGTCACGTCCTCCCAGGCGAGGCTGAGCGTGTCGTCGCCCGCGATGGCCACCTGGAAGGGCCCGTCGCGCCGCTTGCGGATGGCCGCGGACAGCGCCCGGTAGCGCGGCCGCGGCGTGAGCGCGTTCTTGCCCAGGTCCGCCTGCCGCAGCGTGGGCAGGATGCCCACCGCCGCCACGCGCGCGCCCTCCGTCGCCGCCGCGCGCCGGAGCTCCGTCAGCACGTCCTCCAGCTGGGCCTGGAGCCCGGTGAACGGCCGCCCCGCCAGCGGCGAGGGGCGCAGGTTCATCTCCATGTTGAAGCGGTCGAGCTCCAGCGTCAGCCGGTCGTCCCTCGACCGCGCCAGCACCTGCTGGTTCACCGGCAGCGGCGAGCCCGCGCCGTCCACCAGCGCCACCTCCAGCTCCGCGCCCAGCGTCGCGGGCCCCGCGCCGAAGCCGGGACGCACGAGCACCTGCCGCAGCGCCTCCAGGCTCTCCGCGAGCCGCGCCACGAACCGCTCGTGCTCCTCCGGCGTGAACGCCTCCTGCTGGATGGCCAGACCCATAGGCCCTCCACGATTGGCACGGCGCGGCGCGCTGGCACGCGAGGTGTCACCCGCTGGACGCCGCCACGTTCCACGGGGACGCGCCCGGCCTCCGCGCTCCCCCGGCCGCCCCCCAGGCCGGCGGACCCGGGTGCGCGGGCGTCGGGTGTGTTATCCCAGGTCCCGTCATGCCGGACGCCACCGTCAACCTCTACGACCTGCCCCGCCCCGCGCTGGACGCGCGGCTCGCCGGCTGGGGCTTCAGCCCCCAGTACCGCGAGCGCGTGTGGACGAGCCTGTACCGCGACGGCGTCACCGCGCTGGGCGACGTGGCGGGCCTGCGCCCGGACCTCCAGGCCGCGCTCCAGGAGCGCGCGCACCTGGGCGCGCTCGGCACGCACCACGAGAGCTTCAGCAGCGACGGGCTCACCCACAAGCTGCTCCTGCGCCTGCGCGACGCGCAGACCATCGAGACGGTGCTGATGCGCTTCAAGGGCCGCGCCACCGTGTGCGTGAGCACGCAGGCCGGGTGCGCCATGGGCTGCGTCTTCTGCGCCACCGGACAGATGGGCCTGTCGCGCCACCTGACGCCGGGAGAGATCGTGGGCCAGGTGCTCCACGTCACGCGCCTGCTGCGCGCGCGAGGGGAGTCCTTGCGCAACATCGTGCTCATGGGCATGGGCGAGCCCCTGCACAACTACGAGCACACCATGGCCGCGGTGGACATCCTCGTGGACCCCAAGGGCCTGGCGCTCGCGCCGCGCTTCATCACCCTGTCCACCGTGGGCGTGGTGCCCGGCATCCTCCGGCTCGCGGACGAGGCCCGCCCGGTGCAGCTCGCGGTGAGCCTCCACGGCGCGACGGACGCCGAGCGCGCCGCGCTGGTGCCCGCGGGCCGCCGCTGGCCGCTCCAGGAGCTGATGGACGCGTGCCGCTACTACGTGGCCAGGCGCAGGCGCCGCATCTTCTTCGAGTGGACGCTCATCGCCGGCCGCAACGACACCGCGGAGCACGCGCACCACCTGGGGCGGCTGCTCCAGGGGATGGACGCGCACGTGAACGTCATCCCGCTCAACCCCACGGTGGGCTATGACGGCGGGCCCAGCGTCCCTGACGCGGTGCGCGCGTTCCAGGCCGTGCTCACGTCGCACGGCGTGCCCAGCACCGTGCGCCAGCGTCGGGGCATCGACATCGACGCGGGCTGCGGCCAGCTCAAGGCCGCCGTGGAGCGCAAGCCCCGCCGCTCCCTCCCCGTCGCTTCCTGAGCAGCGTGCGGGGTCGCATGGCACACCCCCGCCCCGCCATGTCACCCTGAAGCGCTAGCGTCCGCCCCGCCCGCACGTGCGTCACGAGGTGTGTGCGGGACGCGGATGTTCGTGGGCCCTTGCGTGGCATGGGCTCGTGGGCACATTCTTTGACGACGGCTTCCACGCAACCCCAACGGCTTCTCCGGCGGAGGTGGGCAATGCTTTCCATCCAGGAGCACGGCACGGTGGAAGAGGCGAGCAGCGAGCTGCTCGACTTCATCCTGATCCCCGACAACTGGCTCGAGCAGGCGCCCGCGCAGCCCGAGGGCTCCGCCGCGTGGCCGGCGCAGGACACCCAGTACCAGCGCCGCGTGGGCCCGCTGCGCATCTGTGCGTCGGTGGACGTGGCCCCGTCCCTGGACGTGGTGCTGCACATCGCCTTCCGCGCGCCGGGGCTCACGCCGCTCAAGGCGGCGGACCACCTGGAGAACTTCCTCAAGCAGCGCCTGCCGCTGACGCCCAACAGCGAGTGGCAGGTGGAGGTGGACGAGCGCCGGTGGATCCACTTCTCCCGCCGCTACGCGGGCACGCACCTGCTCGCCTGAAGCGGCCCGCGCGCGCTACGGCAGCAGCCGGTAGTGCCGCAGCGGCTGGGCCACGTTCTTCACCGGCGATTCCGTGAGGGGGCCAAAGTGGAGCTTGCGCACGAAGGGCTCCTGGGACTGCTTCAGCGCCTCGTGCACGCTCTCCATCACCAGCGTCTCACGGAAGCCCGCCAGCGACTGCAGGCGCGCGGTCTGGTTCATGCCGCTGGAGAACGCGGTGTAGTTGCGGTTGGGCCCGAAGAGGCCGCAGTTCGCGGTGGCCAGGTTCACGCCCACCGCCACGCCCAGCCCCGGCAGCTTCACCCGCCGGCACAGCGCGGCCACCTCCTCGCGTCCGCTCAGCTCCGCGGTGAAGGCCTGGATGTCCTGCGCGGCGCGCACGGCGGCCTCCGCGCGGCGCACGCGGTCCGTCTGGAAGAAGGGCGGGCCGAAGAGGCCGATGACGCAGTCGCCCACCATCTTGTCGAAGACGCCGCCGTGCGCCCAGATGCGGTCCACGGCGCGCGCGCTCCACTCGTCCACGAAGCGGCCGATGCTGCGCGGGCTGTCGAAGCCCTGCTCGCAGATGCGGGTGAAGCCGTTGATGTCCGCGAACAGGATGCCCACCTCCTGCTCCTGCGCGCGCAGGTGCCGCGCGTAGTCCGGGTCCTCCAGGAGCGCGTCGATGGCCACCGTGGGGAAGAACTGCGACAGGTGGATGCGCTCGCGGTTGTAGTCCAGCAGGCGCTGGCTCAGCGTGGAGGCCAGCACGCGGATGAGGTCCATCGCGTACGCGGAGAAGCCCTCGTTGCTCCAGACGATGATCTTGCCCAGGGGCTCGCTGCGCGCGGCCGCGGAGATGAGCACCGCCTCCGTGGTGCGCCCGTCGAACAGGCGCTTGAGCACGCCCGCGTCCCCGTGCAGCAGCCGCGTGCCGTGCTGGTGCAGCAGCGTCTCCAGCGGGGCGCTGGGCTGCTCTCCGCTCTCGTACTCCAGCTGCCCGTGGCGGTACGTGCGGTAGTGCAGCACCTGCGGCTGCACGGCGTCGCGGTACAGGAGCAGGAAGCCCGGCAGCCGCACCCGCTGCGACAGCGTGCGCACCGCGTGGTCCATGCCCGCCTCGAAGACGGGGTTGGCCAGGTGCTCGTTGCACTGGAGGATGAGCTGGTGCTTCTCCGACGCGGTGTGGACCAGCATCAGCACCGTGTCCAGCTCCTCCGCCACCACGTCCAGCGCGCGCAGGCGCCCCGCGGTGGTGCCCGCATCGCCGGGCGGCCCCGCGTAGAGCACGCCCAGCGTGCCCACCGGTGAGCCCGCCACGTCCAGCGTCTGGGTGATGAGCGTGCCCGTGTCGTGGACGCGCTGCCCCACGGGCCCCGCCAGCAGCCCGCCGGGGAAGACGCCGCCCCAGTCGCCCTCGCCCCAGGTCTGCTCCACCAGCTCCTCGTCGCGCGTGGTGAGGGCGATGGCGCGCGCGCCCAGGCGCGAGAGCAGCGTGGGGAAGCAGCGCCGGAAGCACTGGGTGAGCGTCTCGCGCTCCCGGAGGCTCTCCTCCAGGAGGTCGTCCGTGACGCGGCCCAGCTCGCGCAGGAAGCGGTGCTCCTCCAGGGACAGCTCAGCGGGTGGGGACGTGGGCGCCGGGGTCATGTGCGCCCCTTGTACCGCCGCCCGGGGGAACTGTCACAGCGCCGGGACGTGCTGGGTGCCGCCCACCACGACGCCGCCCTCGACCTCGATGAGCCAGTAGCCCTCCTTCCCCGCCTGGGTGGAGGAGCCCGCGCCGAACAGGTGGGGCCGGTCCCGCGTGGCCGGGTGGTGGTAGCGCTGGTGGATGTGGCCGTGGAGCACCGCGAAGCGCGGGCCCGGCAGGAGCTTCAGGAGGGCGTCCGCGTCATGCAGGCCGTGGTGCCAGCCGTCCGCGTGGTTCGCGGAGCTCCGGGGCGCGTGGTGCACCACCACCAGGATGGCGCGGCCGTCCAGCCGGGCGTCCTTCAGCAGGGCCGCCAGGCCCTCGAGCTGCGCGGGGCCCACGGTGCCGTAGGACAGGCCCGGCGTGGGCAGCGGGCGCGCGGAGCACAGCCCCACCACCGCGGCGCCCTCGCCCACCAGGCGCACGAAGGGGAACGCGCCCTCGCGGCGGTACTCCGGCAGGTCGCTCTGGAGCAGGTCCCCGAAGTGCCGGGCGAAGCGGCCCTCGCGGGCGGCGCCGGGGGTGAAGACGTCGTGGTTGCCGGGGATGACGGTGCAGCGCGCGGGCGTGGGCGCCAGGGGCGAGAGCGCGGCGCGGGCGGCGCGGAACTCGCCCTCCAGGGCGTAGGCGGTGAGGTCGCCGGAGAGGATGAAGTGGTCCACGCCGTGCGCGCCCGCCTCGCGGGCGATGGTGGACAGCGTGGCCCGCGCGTTCCGGTAGGCCTTCGCCCGGCCCCCCGCCGTCAGCTCGACGAGCGCCACCCAGCGGCGCCAGCCCAGCTTGCGCAGCGGCAGGGCGAAGTAGTCCTCGGTGATGTGGACATCGGAGCAGTGCAGGAAGCGCATGGAGGGAGTCACACCCCAAGCAACGGAGGGAAGCAACGGGGCATTCTCTCCCTGCCCCGCGGGCGGGGACGTTATGGTCCCCGCCACGATGCGAGGACGCTTCGCCCCCAGCCCCACCGGCCGCATGCACCTGGGCAACGTGAGAAGCGCGCTGCTGGGCTGGCTCCAGGCGCGGGCCGCGGGCGGCGCGTTCCTCCTGCGCATCGAGGACCTGGACCGCGCGCGCTGCCGCCCCCAGTTCCTCCAGGACCTCTACGAGGACCTGCGCTGGCTGGGCCTGGACTGGGACGAGCCGCCGCTCATCCAGAGCGAGCGCGACGGCGTCTACCGCGAGGCCCAGGAGCAGCTCGCGCGAGAGGGGCTCATCTACCCGTGCTTCTGCACGCGCGCGGAGATCGCCCGCGCGGCGAGCGCCCCCCACGGCCTGTCCGACGAGGGCCCGCGCTACCCGGGCACCTGCGCGCGCCTCACCGCCGCGCAGGCCTCGGAGCGCGCCCGCACGCGCCCCCCCGCGTACCGCTTCCGCGCGCGCGAAGGCGAGGTGCGCTTCGTGGACGAGCTGATGGGCCCCTACGTCCAGGACGTGCGGGCGCTGGTGGGGGACTTCGTGGTGCGCCGCAACGACGGCGTGGCCAGCTACCAGCTGGCGGTGGTGGTGGACGACGCGGCCAGCGGCATCACCCACGTGCTGCGCGGGGACGACCTGCTGCCCTCCACGCCCCGGCAGCTCCAGCTCTACGCCGCGCTGGGCCTGCCCGCGCCCGCGTTCCTCCACGTGCCGCTGGTGCTGGGCGAGGACGGCAAGCGGCTGGCGAAGCGCGACGGGGCGTTCGCGCTCGCGGAGCTGCGGGCGCGCGGCCGGCCTCCCGAGCAGGTCCTGGGCCTGCTCGCCGCATGGAGCGGCCTGGGCGACGGCGGCCCGGTGACCCTGCCCGCGCTCGTCGCGCGCTACCGCACGGACGCGCTGCCTCGCGCGCCGGTGGTGGCGCGCGAGGCACTGCTCCTCGACGCGCTCGGCCTGCGCTGAGGCGCCCCGGCCGTCCACCCCACCCTCCGGGGCGGAGCGACCGTGAGGCGGTGGAAAGAAGGGCCGTGCACCGTGCACACCTTCCCTCCAGACACGTCCGTCCCAGCCGTGCCCGAGCGCGGCCGGACGGCACACGGGAAGCGAGGGTGAAGTCCTATGGCAGCCATTGTCGAGAGCGAACGCGCCGGCATCATCCCAGCGGTGCCGGGCAGTGCGTACAAGCTGAGCTGGGGCGCCATCTTCGGTGGCACCTTCGTCGCGCTGGGCGTCTGGATCCTGCTCTACACGCTGGGGCTGGCGCTGGGCCTGTCTTCGGTGAACCCCGCCAACGCGGCGAGCGCGAAGTCCGCGGGCATCTTCACCGGCATCTGGAGCGTCATCGTCCCGCTCGTGGCCCTCTTCGTGGGCGGCATGGTGGCCGCGCGCAGCGCGGGCATCGTGGACAAGGGGGGAGGCGCGCTGCACGGCGCGGTGCTCTGGGGCCTGACGACGCTCGTCGGCGTCATGGTGGTGGGCATGCTGGTGTCGAACGTGCTGGGCGCCGTGCTCAACGTGGGCAAGGCGGCGGTGGGCGCGGGCGGCACCGCGGCCGTGGGCGCCGTGGCGGGCGGCGGCAACGCCGCGAAGGCGTTCGGCCTGGACGCCAACGACGCGCTCGGGCCGGTGAACCAGCGCCTGCGGCAGGAGGGCAAGCCCGCCATCACCGCGAACCAGCTGGAGGCCGCGACCAAGGACATCGTCACCGAGGGCGTGCGCCAGGGCCGCATGGACCGTGAGCTGCTGGTGAGCAACATCGCGCAGAACACCAACCTGTCGCGCCAGGACGCGGAAGGGGTGGCCGACCGCGTGCAGCAGCAGGTGGACCAGGCCAAGGCCAAGGCCAGCGAGGTGGGCCAGCAGGCGCAGCAGGGCGCGCTGAAGGTGGCGGATCGCTCCGGCCGCGTGTTCTGGGGCATCTTCGCGGGGCTCCTGCTGGGGCTCGTCGCGGCGGTGCTCGGCGCCACGCTGGGGGTCAGCCGCAGGCAGCGCATCCGGGCCGAGGGCGCGGTGGTGACGCCCCCGACGACGCCCACGCCCACGTCGCGGCGCGAGGTGTACCCGTAGCCTCGGGCGCTCGCGTGCATCCCCGCTTCACGTCCCCCCGTGAGGCGGGTATGACACGCGGGCTCCCGGCCCATGGCGTCCTCGCACCCCACCGTCGTCCGCTGGCTCCTCATCCCCGGCCTGAGCCTGGGCCTGTTCCTGCTGTTCACGCTGGGGGCCGCGTGGCTGACGCGCTTCACGGACGCGCCGGAGCCATCCGAGCCCGCCGCCCCTCCGCCGCGCGCCACGCCCCCACGAGGGCCCGCCCCCAGCGCGCCCGCGCGCCCCCGGGC
>JAFADT010000284.1 GCA_023424585.1 Pseudomonadota bacterium | reverse complement strand
GTGTTGTTCGCGTGCGGCTTCAGCGCGGCGGCGGGGGCCAGGCCGTCGTCGCGCGCCCAGCTGCGGTTGAGCACGTAGCCCGCGAAGGGCAGCCCCTTCGCCTGGAGCGCCTGCTGGAAGAAGGTGGCCTCGCGCAGCGCGGCGGCCTCCGGCGACGTGACGAGCAGGAACGCCGCGTCCTTCGACGACAGGTGCTCGCGCAGCCGGTCCGCGTGCACGCGGATGCCGGCGAACAGCCCGCCGAAGGCGCCGACGAACGTGCGCATCTCCTGCGCGAAGCCGCCGCCGAAGATGCCGTCCAGCACGCGGCCCACCAGCGCCTGCGCGCCCTGCCACAGGCGGCCGGTGCGGCCCGCGTCCGGGCCGAAGAGGGAGATGATCCGCTCGTCCAGGAAGCGCGACAGCCGGCCCGGCGCATCCAGGAAGTCCAGCGCGTGGCGGCTGGGGGGCGTGTCCAGGACGATGAGGTCGTAGTGGCCCTCCGCGAGGAAGCCGTCCAGCGCCTCCGCGGCGGCGTATTCCTGCACGCCCGCGACCAGCTCCGACAGGAAGCGGTACAGGCGGTGCTCCAGGACGGCGCGCGCGGCGCTCTCCGTGGCGGACAGCCGGCGCACCATGCGCTCGAAGACGATGCGCGGCTCCAGCATCCACACGTCCAGCCGGCCCTCGCCGCGCGGGCCGTCCGCGTACAGGCGCTCCGGAGGCACGGGGGTGGGCTCCGCGCCGTTCTCCTTCAGCCCCATGGCCTCCGCAAGCCGCCGCGCCGGGTCGATGGTGAGCACCAGCACCTTGCGCCCCGCGCGCGCCGCGGCCACGCCCAGCGCCGCCGCCGTCGTCGTCTTGCCCACGCCGCCCGCGCCGCACAGCACGAGGATCCGCTTGTCGCGCAGCAGTCCGTCCAGGTTCATGGCGTGGCCTCCTGGCCGCGGTGGAGCGCGGCCCCTTCGAGTGTGGACCCCAGCAGCTCCGCCAGCCGCTCCACCAGCGCCGCGCCCGTCAGCGCCAGCTCCGGCAGCCCCCAGTGCGGCACGCCCACGCCCTCCGCCAGCCGCTGGCGGGCCAGCCGCGCGCGCTCCAGCCGCTCCAGCGCCCGCTGTCCCTGGTGCGGCCCGTGCGTCTCCAGCAGCCGCTCCAGCGCCGCGCGCGACTCCGGCGTGAAGGGGTCCTCCGGCATGCGGTTGAGCACCGCGGCGGACAGGGGCAGCCCCACGGCCTTCAGCTCGCCCACCAGCGCCAGCGTCTCGCTCACGGGCAGCGGCTCCGGCAGGGTGGTGAGCACCACGCCCGTGCGCGCCGGGTCCTGGAGCAGGTCCAGCCCCTCGCGCACCGCGCGCCCCACGGGCCCGCCCGGCATCAGCGACAGGATGCTCCGGGGCAGCGTGGCCAGCGCCAGCGCGTGGCCGGTGGCGGGCAGGTCCACCACGGTGAGCGGGTGCACCCAGCGGTCGTCCGCGTGCTTGCGGCGCAAGAGGGAGAGCAGCTGGAACATCAGCCCCATCTCCTTGAGCGCGGGGCCCGCCTCCAGGAAGCGCCGCAGCGCCTTGGAGCGCAGCGCGGCCTCCGCCAGCCACTTCAGGGGCAGGGTCTCCTCCAGGAACAGCCGGTGTCCCTCCTGGGCGGACAGGCGCACGAAGGACAGGTTCGGCCCCGCCGGCACCACGCGCGGCCCGGCCTCGCTCGCGCCCACCAGCCCCGCGAGCGCGGACGGGCCCCCCTCGTCCGGGGACAGCTCCGCCAGCAGCACCGGCCGGCCCGAGCGCGCCGCCGCCACCGCCAGCGCAGCGGAGAGCGTCGTCTTGCCCACGCCGCCCTTGCCCGACACGAGCACGGCGCGTCGCCTCCACAAGGAATCCAACACCACGCTCCCATCCCCCGCGCCAGCGGCGCGACGCTTCACGGTGAGCAAGGAAGCGCGTCCCGACAACCGCCCGGGAATGCGCCCAGGGACGACCGTCCGTCTGGCCGCCCGCACCACGAGCATAGCGGCTTTCCAGGCCCACCCCGGCCCCCCGCGCGCCGCGCTGACCCTGCCGTGACACAGGCGGAGCCGCGCCACCCGTGCGGGGACGGCATGACGCGACGTGCGGGCGCGCGGAGAATGACCCGGCCCGGCAGGACACGCGGCGTGCGTGACGCGACGACCCAGCGGGTCGTGCCCGCGGACAAGGCCCGGAAAGAAGGAGTCACGGACTGGTGACGTCCCCCGGGATTTGGGTACCCTCAGGCCCCTCTGCGTGGGAGAGGGCATGGCGGTGCTTCGGGAGTGGGTCTTCGGGACACAGCACGTCTCGCTGGAGTCCTCCGACATCCTCTGGGCGAAGGTTCAGGGCACGTTTTCAGAGGAGGACGTGCGGGCGCTGGTGGGCGTGTTCCGCGAGCTGGGGGCGGGCCCCGACAGGCCCCTCTACTTCGTCGTGGACCTGCGCGACAGCGGCCCCGAGGGGCTGGCGGTCGCGCCGCGCAAGTACCTGGCCGAGCACATGCGCCCCAACTGGTTCCACGCGGTCGTCTTCTTCGGCGCCCGGCGCACGCACCGCGCGGTGCTGCAGGCGCTCGTGGTGGCGCTCCAGTTCGTCGACGACACGAAGTTGGAGGCGGAGTTCGTGGACACGGAGGCCCAGGCCCGCGCGTGGCTCGCGGCCCACCGGCGCCGTCAGGAAGCCGCTGGCGCGCTGAAGGGGCACGGCTGAGCGGCGGGGGCGCCGGACGTCAGTGGACGGCCCAGCGCTCGGCGATCTCCTCGCACGCGAGCACCACGTCGCCCAGCCGGCGGATGTGCGCGCGCGGCGCGACGAACAGCGAGCCCGCGAACACGTCCACCACGGTCATCAGCCGGTGGTCCGCCGGGCCCAGCCGGCACAGGTGCTGCTCCGCGAAGCGCTGGAGCAGCGTGCCGATGTACTGCCCGCTCCGCTCGTCCAGCGGGTGCGTCTTGGAGAAGTAGAGCTTCATCAGCCCCACGCGCGGGTTGCCCTGCTTGTCCAGCCGCTGCACCACCACCTCCGGGCGCACGCTGATGGTGACGCCGGCCATCTCCAGCACGGGCGGCTCCGCGCCCACCGCGCTGATGATGGCGTCGTCCAGGTCCAGCCACGGCACCAGGTCCGCGAAGCGCTCCAGCGCCTCCGAGCACAGCTGCATGCGCTGCGCCTCGAACTCCGTCTGCGGCACCGCGCAGGCGAAGCGGCGCTGCGCCTCCCGGAGCACGCTCAGGTCCAGCCCCCGGCAGAGGAAGTCCGTGATGGCCTGTGACGCCTCCGGATAGCGCAGGTACTGGGCCTCCGGCGGGTGCTTCTGGTCGTGGATGATGCGCTTGCGGCGGGCGGGCGTGGCCACCAGGTATTCGCCCAGCTTGTTCACCGAGACGCGCGGCAGTTCACGGGTTTCCGTCATGGTGTTCCCCCTCTGGAAGGCTGTCGGAATGGGTACACAGTACAGAGGGGGTCTGACATCCAATGGACAGGGATTCCTTGTACGAAAGGGCAGGGTCGCGTCCTGGCACTTCCCTGGGGTGGAGGGGTTGGGCGTAGGGTCTCCCCAGCAGCCGGGGGGAGGACCTCATGGAACAACAGATTCGCGAGTGGACGTGTGGCGCGCACCGGATCCGCATGACGGCGCCGGACGTGTTGCACACGAAGTACACGGGCATCGTGGGGTTGCAGGACGCGAAGTGGGCGCTGCGCGTCTACGAGGAGATGGCGGCGCAGGGGCCGTTCTACCTGGTGGCGGAGGTGCCGGGGTCGGAGCTGCCCGCCGAGTCTCGCAAGTTCCTGGCCAACAACGTGCGCGCGGAGTGGATGCGCTCGGTGGTGTACGTGGGGTCCGACCTGTCACAGCGCGTGGTGGGCAAGGCCATGTCCGTGGCCATGCTGCTCACCGGCCACGCGGCCAGCTTCGACACGGTCTTCGTGGACACGATGGCGCAGGCCGAGGCGTGGGTGGACGCGCACCGCCTGGATCACGCGCCGCGCCGCGTGGGCTGAGCGCAGTCTGGGGTTGACGAAGGGCCAGGCCAGGGCGGGTGCCCGGGTCCTGGCCCTCCGTGTTCGGGGCGCTCGCCGCGAGAGCCTGCCCGACGGTCGGACCGGCTCGCTCAGGGCATGCGGTCCGGGTGGCCGTAGCGGTACACGTCGGACACCGGGTTGGTGCCGGCGTCGCTGCGGGGGCCGTCGCCGTCCGGCATGTCGTCGAGCGAGGCCCCCGGCGCGCGCTCGCGCGGGTCGTACAGGTGCAGGCCGCTGGCGTCGCGGCGGCGCGGGTCGCCGTCGTCCGTGTCGTCCCCGGCGCGGAGGTGGACGCCCTTCTCGTCGGCCTCGGTCAGCTCGCCGCGGGGCTCGCGCTCGTCGTCCTCCTCCTCGGAGCGGGGGCGCCGGGGCTCCTGCTCCTCGCGAGGCGTGGCGGGCGCGGAGCCCTGGCCTTCGCGCGGGGGCTCGCCGCCCTGTCGTGGGTCCGTCGGACGGCCGTAGAAATCCTCGGCGGGCTGCATGGGGACGGGGTGCTTGTCGTGGGTGGCCATGAAGGATTCCCTCCGTCGGAAGAGGTTCTTCATCGCCCCCGGTGTTCGGCAACCTGCTCCGGAGGCACCCGCAAGGGGCTGGAGGGCAGGCAGCCGGGCATCAGGGCCCTCCCGTGCGCGGCGTCAGGGCGACATGCGGGGGATTCCCCCGGCGAGCGCGGGTGCCGCGTCATCGCCGAGCGTGCGCGCGCGGCCGTCGCCGGGCTGGGGCGCCCCATGTCTGGGCTTGCGGTGGCCGGAGTCGCCCTCCTCCCCTTCACGCGAGCTTCGCCAGGCACTGCAATGCCTTGCGGCACGCCCCAGGCCTGGGAAGGACAGACATGGACCCCTGGCGGCACCCCGTTGGTCCCGGGGGCCTCGGGGGGCGCGGGGCCCAGGGGGCCGGGCCTGGCGGGGGCTCACACCGGCTGGTGGCCGTCGTCGTCATCGTCGAAGTCTTCTCCCGGCACCTCTTCATCCGGTCCGGCCAACTCGTCCAGGTCCTCCACGGGCAGGAGGTCGTCGCTCAGGTCCGGCGTCACCTCGTCGCCGGGGATGAACGGGGGCGGTCCCTCCGCGCCTGCGGACTCGGACGTCATCGCGGCCTCCTCGGCGGTCAGCTCCTCCGGGTGCAGCCCGCCCTCCAGCAGCTCCGCCTGGTTGCGCCGGCCGGTGGCCTCCCGCGCGGCCTCCGCCACCTCCTCCGCCAGGGCCTGTCGCCCGTACGCGGGCGCGTGCTCCCGCAACCACTCCCGCAGCGCCGAGGCCAGCTCCGCCGCCGTGCCGAAGCGGTCCGCCGGGGCCTGGCGCAGCGCCCGGACCACCACCGCGCGCAGGCCCTCCGGCACGTCGCTCGCCAGCTGCTCCACCTCCTCCGGCCCCACCCGCGCCATGCGGGCCGCCACCTCCGCCAGCGGCATCCACGTGGGCCCCTGCGCCTGCACCAGCGGCGGGTCCGGCGGGGGCGGGAGCGCCACGTCGTCCCCCTGCGCCAGCGGATGCGTCCCCGTCAGCACCTCCAGCAGCACCAGCCCCAGCGAGAAGAGGTCGCTGCGCGCGTCCACGGGCTCGCGCCGCAGCGCCTCCGGCGAGGCGTACGCCACGTCCCCCTTCACCAGCGGGCGGCTGGTGATCTCCCGCCCCGGCAGCATGGAGTACGCGGCGGTGAAGTTCGTGAGCTTCACCTCGCCGTGCACGCCCAGGCGCAGGTTCCGGGGGCTCACGTCCCGGTGCACGATGCCCAGCGGCCGGTTCCACTCGTCCCGCAGCGTGTGCGCGTGGTGCAGCGCCTCCGCCACCTCGGAGACCACCCACGCCCCGAAGGCCGGGGACATGGGCTTGCGCCGCATGGCCACCAGGTTCAGCACCGTGTCCAGCGACCGGCCCTCCACGTACTCCATCACCACGTGCGGGACGCCCCGGTAGGCCTTCAGGTGGTAGACCTTCGCGATGCCCGGGTGGTTGAGCCGGAACGTCAGCTCCACCTCCTCCACCAGCCGCCGCCGCTCCACGAAGCCAGACGGGTTGCGCAGCCGCTTGATGACCACCGGGCCGCCCAGCCCGCCCCGGTAGCGCCTGCGCGCCAGCATCAGCAGCTCCCCCGTGGAGCGCACCTCCAGCTTGCGCACGAACTCGAAGGCCGTGCCTCCCACCGTGAACAGCACGCGCGGCCGGCGGGGCATGCCGGGGAGCTCCTCCGTCGTCGTATCGGGCGTCTTCATGTCCAGCTTTCCTACCTCCAGGGTCGAGCGGTCATCGCTCCACCCCGCAGGTAGCACAAACCCTGTCGTGGGGAAAACCTCCAGGGTCGTGTTGATAATGATGGACCCAGTGGGTTCATTCGCCCCGGCGCAATCCCAGACGCCGGAGCCACCGCTCCCACCGCCGCCGCCACGCCCGCCGCCGGGCCACCCACCAGGGCAGGGGCGGGGGCAGGGG
>JAFADT010000278.1 GCA_023424585.1 Pseudomonadota bacterium | reverse complement strand
ACCACCGGCTGCGCTGCCCGAAACCGCCCCTGCCGCCGAGGCACCACCGGCCGTGATGCCTGAATCCGTCCCTGTCGCCGAGGCACCACCGGCCGCGCTGCTCGGAGCTCCCGCACCCGACGCACCGGCTCCCGCGGCACCAGCGCCCCCCCCCGGGGGCCCTGAACCCGGGGCCGGACCGGCGGGGCCCCCTGGCGTCCCGGACCCCGGGGCGCCCGACGAGCCCGCGCCTCCCGAGCCCTCGCCGTCGTCACCTCCGGAGGGCGTCTTGAGCGCGGTGACGTGGGCCACGCGCGTCGCGGCGGGGGCGTGGCCGGTGAGCGACCGGACGCGGGCGCCCAGTTGCTTGAGCAGCGCTTCGGCCTGCTCCGGCTCGCGGTTGGCCGCCACGGCGCGCACCTGGGCGGTGAGCATGTCCGCGGCGTGCAGGAGCAGGTCCACCAGGTCCCGGTCCAGGAGCTTGCGGTCCTGCCGCACCGCATCCACCAGGTCCTCCACCCGGTGCGCCAGCATCGCGATGGGCTCGAAGCCCATGGACGACGCCATGCCCTTCACCGAGTGGGCGTGCCGGAACATCGAGTCCACGGTGCTGGCGGTGGCCTCGCGCTCCAGCTCCACGAGGTCCCGCCCGAGCGCCTCCAGGTGCTCGGTGGCCTCCGAGATGAAGAGGCCCAGGTACCGGGACATGTCCATCGTCATGACCCGGCACCTCCTTCATGCGCGGACCCGACCGCGACCCGGGTGGGCGCGGCCCCTCGCGCGCCGATTCAGGCCTCGCCCAACACCTTCTTGACGACCGCCAGCACGTCCTCCGCCCGGAACGGCTTGACGATGAAGTCCGAGGCGCCCGCCTCGATGGCCTCCATCACCAGGCTCTCCTGCCCGAGCGCCGAACACATGATGACGACCGCGCTGCTGTCGGCCTTGATGATTTCCCGCGTCGCCTCGATGCCGCTCTTGAACGGCATGACGATGTCCATCGTCGTGAGGTCCGGCTTCAACTCCTTGAACTTCTCCACGGCCTCCAGGCCGTTGGCCGCCTCACCGACGACCTCGAACCCTCCAGACGCAAAGATGTCCTTGATCATGTTGCGCATGAAGATGGCGTCGTCGACGACCAGCACCCGCTTAGCCATGTGAAGAACTCCGCCTCCGTTTCAGGCCTAGAGGGAGCGCACCCTATCACCGGCCGTTTCCAGGGGGCTACTCACTTGGAGGGAGTGAACAAGGCAACGACCGCCGCATCAAGTCCTTCCGGATCCAGCACGGTCACTCCCAGGCCGCCCAGGCGGGCAATGCCGCGCACCGCGGGCATGGCCTTGCCCGGTGCCGCGCTCACGCGCTCCACCGCCTCGATGCCGTCCACGTCCGTGACCAGCAGCCCCAAGTCCCTGCGACCCCGGTCCAGTAGCACGACCCGGCACTGGGGCGTGGGACCTTCTGGCAGGTGCAGGAGCTGCCGCAGCTCCACCACGGTCACCACCCGGCCGCGCAGGTTCATCACCCCGGTGATGGCCGCCGGGGCGCGGGGCACCCGCGTGTAGCGCTCCGGGGGCACGACGACCTCCCGGACGGCCGACAAGGGCAACCCGTAGCGTTCCTTCTCGACCCGGAAGATGACGTGCCGCACGGTGAAGCCCCTTGCGCCGGAAGGCGGCGACAGGCGGGGGGGACGGGGCGCTCAGGGCCCCAGGCGGAAGCTGCGCACCACGCTCTGCAGCTCCACGGAGAGGTTGGTCAGCTCGCTCGCCAGCGACGTCATCCGTGACACCGCCGCCGTCTGCTCCTGGATGACGGCCTGGATGGCCTCCGTGGAGCTGGCGTTGTTCTTCGCCACGAGCTTGATCTCCTCGATGGCCTTCACCATCTCCTCGCTGCCCTTGAGCTGGTCGCGGGTGCTGTCGGAGATGAGCGTCACCTTCTCCGCGCCCTTGCGCGCGGTGTCGGTGATGGCCCCCATGGAGCGCATGATGTCGGTGAGGTCCTCACGGCCCTCCGCCAGCTCCGCGATGCCTTCCTTCATGGCGCTCACGACGGAGGTGGACTGGCCGGAGATGTCGCGCGCCAGGCGGGAGATCTGCTCCGCGGAGCGGCCCGCGCTCTCCGCCAGCTTGCGCACCTCGTCCGCCACCACCGCGAAGCCGCGGCCGTACTCGCCCGCGCGCGCCGCCTCGATGGTGGCGTTGAGGGCCAGGAGGTTCGTCTGCTGCGCCACCTGGGTGATGGCGTCGACGATCTTGGAGATCTCCTGCGTCTTCTCGCCGAAGGCGAACACCTGCTGGCTGGCGGACTCGATGCGGTTGAAGACCTTCTTCACCTTGTCGCCCGCGAGCCGCGCCGCCTTGGAGCCGTCCTCCGCGCTGCTGCTGGTCTCCGCGGACGTGCGGGCCGCGTCCAGGGCGCTGGCCGCCGTGCGCTCGATGCTGCCGGCCATCTCCGTGATGACCTTGGAGGCCCGCGACACCAGCTGCGACTGGGTCTCCGCGCCGCTGGCGATCTTCTCCATCGACGAGCCCACCTCCTCCGTGGACCCGTTGACGTTCTCCGCGCTGCGCTGCAGGTCGATGGCCGTGTCCGCCACGCTCTTGGCGGTGTCCTGGATCTTGCCCACCAGCTCCCGCAGGTTCTCCTGCATGCGGGAGATGGCGCCCGTCAGCTCGTCGATTTCGTCGCGGGTGCTGTGCACCTCCGCGGCCACGGGCTTGGACAGATCGCCCTGGGAGATCTCGAAGGCGGAGCGGCTGAGCACCTTCACGCGGGTGACGCGCGCCAGCAGGGACGGCAGGAACGTGGCGCAGCCGAAGGTGATGAGCACGCCCACGCCCACCCGGACGATGAAGCCCCAGCGGCCCCAGGACGCGTCGAAGACGCTCTCCGTGCACAGGAGCCACGTGCCCAGCAGCAGGCCCAGGAGGATGTACCCGGTGGTGATCTTCCGGTGCAGGGACTGCTCGCGGACCACCTTGGGGCCCTCGACGGCGCGCAGCAGTCGCTGCACGGGCTCGCGTCGGGGGGGGCGGCCAGAGGAGGGGGCGTCGCGAAGGGGGCGGCGCACGGAGTGCCTTCAGCGGGAGGGGCGGAAAACAGCCCAGGGGTTTAGCCTTGCTGTCCGGTACGGGTCAATCATCCGGCCGGCTCCGCCTGCCTGACCGGGCGAAGTGATCGTATCCCCCGGGCGGGTCCAGCAGGCGCCCCCCTGAGTCCCGAAACCGCAACCTCCGCTCCGGGGTCAGCGCCCCCACGCGCGTCACCGCCTGCCCGGCGCGGGCGCAGGCCCGCTCGAACGCCCGCGTGCGCGAGGGGGGGATGGCGAGCAGCAGCTCGTAGT
>JAFADT010000258.1 GCA_023424585.1 Pseudomonadota bacterium | reverse complement strand
CCACGGGGCCGGCCGAGGGCGGCGGCGCCGAGGGCGGAGACTGGAGGGGTGCGCCCGCGCCGGGCACCTGGGCGAAAGCCTGGGTGCCGCCGCACAGCGCCAGACACGTCGTCAGGAAGAGCTTTCTCAAGCGGCCTGCTCCACGTCCAGGCCGTTGTGGGCCACGACGTCGCGATAGAGGTGGGCGCTGTCCTTCGGGATGCGCTGCTGGGTGGCGTAGTCCACCCACACCAGGCCAAAGCGCTTGGTGTACCCGTAGGCCCACTCGAAGTTGTCCAGCAGCGACCACGCGAAGTACCCGGCCAGCTTCACGCCCTGCGCGATGGCGTCACAGCACGCCGCCAGGTGCCCGCGCAGGTACTCCACGCGCTGCGCGTCGTGCACGCGGCCGTCGGCGCTGGGGGCGGTGGCGTACGCGCAGCCGTTCTCCGTGATGTAGATGGGGCCCGGCTTGTACTCCTGCTCCAGGCGCACCAGCAGGCGCGTGAGGGAGGCCGGGCACACCTCCCAGTCCATGTCCGTCTTGTCCGGCCGCACGAACACGGTGCGCGGCGCGTTCTGCTCCTCCGGGATGCGGGTGCTGCGCAGGACGGCGCGCGAGTAGAAGTTCACGCCCAGGAAGTCGGTGGGCGTGGCGATGGTCTCCAGGTCGCCCGGCTGGATGAAGTCCAGGTGCGGGGACGCGATGCGGCCCGCCTTCACGTGGTCCTCAATCACATCCTTCGGGTAGCCCCGGCCGTGGAGCGGCTCCAGGAACCAGCGGTTGAAGCCGCCGTCGAAGTCGCGCGTGGCGTCCGCGTCCTCGGGGCTGGGCGAGGCGGGCTCGCCCGGCGTGAGGTTGAGGGTGATGCCCACCTCCGCGTGCTTCACGTTGGCGCGCAGCACCTTCACCGCCTGGCCATGCGACACGAGCAGCGTGTGCGCGGCGGCCAGCATCTTGGACCAGTCCTTGTGGCCCGGCGCGTGCTCGCCGTTGCCATAGCCCAGGTAGCTGATGCACCAGGGCTCGTTGTGGGTGATCCACCGCTTCACGCGGTCGCCCAGGGCCCTGCTGATGACGTCCGCGTACTCCACGAAGGCGTCACCGGTGGCGCGCGCGGGCCAGCCGCCCTGGTCCTCCAGCACCTGCGGCAGGTCCCAGTGGTAGAGCGTGACGAAGGGCTCGATGCCGGCCCCCAGCAGCGAGTCCACCAGGCGCGAGTAGAAGTCCACGCCCGGGGTGTTCACCCGGCCCCGGCCCTCCGGGAGGATGCGCGGCCACGCGATGGAGAAGCGGTAGGACTTGAGCCCCATCCAGCGCATCAGCTCGATGTCCTCCGGCCAGCGGCGGTAGTGCTCACAGGCCACCGAGCCGTCGGACCTGTCTTGAATCTTCCCCGGGGTCGCGGCGAAGCGGTCCCAGATGGACTCGCCGCGGCCATCCGCGCGGGTGGCCCCTTCAATCTGATACGCGGAGGTGGCCACGCCCCAGAGGAAGTCAGGAGGAAACTGACGCATCGGCGGTAACTCCTTTCGGAACTTCAAGGTGGCAGCGGACGAGGTGATTCGCGGCCGGGAGGACGTCGGGAGGGCTGAGCGAGGAGCAGCGCGGCTCGGAGACCGGGCAGCGCGGGGCGAAGGGGCAGCCCACGAGCGGCGGCGACTGCGTGGTCGGGCGCACCGGCAGCGCGGCCTGGAGGAAGTCGTCTCCGTCCGGCACCGCGGAGAGCAGCAGCTTCGTGTACGGGTGGCGCGGCTGGCGCAGCACCTCGTCCGCCCTGCCCGCCTCCACCACCGTGCCCGCGTAGAGCACGAGGATGCGGTCGGCCAGGTGGCGCGCGCTCGCCAGGTCGTGGGTGATGAACAGGATGCCGATGCCGCGCTCCTGCGTGAGGCCGCGAAGCAGTTGGAGCACGCCCTTGCGCGTGGACACGTCCAGCATGGACGTGGGCTCGTCCGCGATGATGACCTGCGGCTCCACCGCCAGGGCGCGCGCCACCGCCACGCGCTGACGCTGACCACCGGACAACTCGTGCGGGTAGCGCTTCGCGAAGGCCTCGGCGGGCGTCAGCCCCACGGACTCCAGCAGCGACAGCACCCGCGTGCGCAGGCCGGACCTCGGCACCCGGCCGTGGCGCACCAGCGGCCGCTCCAGGTGGTACGCCACCGTGTGCACGGGGTTGAGGGACGCGAACGGATCCTGGAACACCATCTGCACGCGGCCGCGGTAGTCGAGCGACGCCTGCGCGCTGCCGTCCGCGAGCACGTCGCGCCCGGCGAGCCGCAGCCGCCCCGCGTCCGGCACGTCCAGCCGGGCCAGGAGCCGCGCCAGCGTGCTCTTGCCGCTGCCAGACTCGCCCACCAGCGCGACGATCTCCCCCGGCTGGAGGGAGAAGGACACGCCCTTGAGGATGGGCTTGCGCTGGCGGGAGAAGAAGCCTCCCGCCAGGTAGCTGCGCGTGAGCCCTTCCGCCTCCAGGAGGGGCGCGCTCATCGGTGACCTCCGGGGACGGCGGCGACGCGCGTGGACGGCCGCGACACGGACAGCTCCGGCGCCCTCGGCGCCGGCTGGGGCCCGGAGGCCACGTCCTTCGCGGACAGGTGCGGGAACGAGGACAGCAAGAGCTGCGTGTACGGGTGGTGGGCCCCGGCGCGCAGGTTCGCGGACGTGTCCACCTCCACCAGCCTGCCGGCCTGGAGCACGCCCACGCGGTCCGACAGCGCGAGCAACAGCGGCAGGTCATGCGTGATGAAGAGCATGGCGAAGCCCAGCCGCTGCTTGAGCTCCACCATGCGCTGGAGCAGCTCCTTCTGGACCACGACGTCCAGCGCCGTGGTGGGCTCGTCCATGATGATCAGCCGGGGCTCCAGGGCCAGCGCCAGCGCGATGCCCACGCGCTGCCGCATGCCGCCGGACAGCTGGTGCGGCCACGCCGTCACCAGGTCCGGCGACAGCCCCACCATGCCCAGCAGCTCCCTCGCGCGGGCGTAGGACGCGGCGCGCGACACGCTGCCATGCGCCGCGAGCGTGTCGTGGAACTGCTCGCCCAGCGTGAGCACCGGGTTGAGCGCGCTCATGGCGCTCTGGAACACCATGGACACCTGGCGCCAGCGGAACGCGCGCAGGGCCGGGCCCTCCAGCGCGGTGACGTCCATCCCGTTGAAGAGGATGCGCCCCTGCGTGACGCGCGCGGAGGAGGGCAGCAGCCCCAGCAGCGCGGCGCCGATGGTGGACTTGCCGCTGCCGGACTCCCCCGCGAGGCCGAACACCTCGCCGGGCGCCACGTCGAAGGACACCGAGTCCACCACGCGGGAGGCGCCCGTCTCCGTCGCGTAGTCGATGCACACGTCCTGCACGCGCAGGAGCACACCCGGCACCGGCTTCTCCAGGTGCGCGCGCGGCGCGGTGCTCGCGGGCAGCGCCGCCGGCTTGTGGACGCGCAGCGCGGGGTTGGCCAGCTCGTCGATGGCGGAGCTGAGCAGCGTGAGCGCGAAGCCCACGAGCGCGATGCACAGGCCCGTGGGGACGAAGATCCACCAGGAGCGCGTGAGCAGCGCCGCGTCGTTGCTGGCCCAGTAGAGGTTGGTGCCCCACGTCACCGCGCTCACGTCGCCCAGGCCCAGGAACTCCAGGCCCACCTGCGCGCCCACGGCGTAGAGCGTGTTGCCGATGAAGGACGAGCCCACCAGCGCCGCCATGTTGGGCAACAGCTCCCGCGACACGATGCGCGAGTGGCTCTCCCCCGCCACCACCGCCGCGGACACGAAGTCGCGCCCGCGCAGCGCCATCGACTCCGCGCGGAACACGCGCGCGTTCCAGGCCCAGCCGGCCACGGTCAGCACCGCCACCATGCGCAGCGGGCCGGACGGCAGGTACGCGCCCAGCACGATGGCCAGCGGCATGCCGGGGATCACCAGGAACACGTTGGTGGTGAGCGACAGCACGTCGTCCACGCGGCGGCCCAGGTAGCCCGCGGTGATGCCCACCAGCGCGCCGATGAGCGTCACGAGCGCGCCCACCGCGAAGCCCACCGCCAGCGTCTGGCGCGCGCCCACCACCGTCTGCGCGAGCACGTCCTGGCCCTGCCCGGTGGTGCCGAACCAGTGCGCCGCGTCGGGCGGCTGGTGCGGCCGGCCGACAAGCTCCGAGGGGTCCATCACGAGGAAGGGCCCCACCACCGCCAGCAGGAGGAAGAACAGGAGCAGACCGCCCCCCAGCGCCGCCTTCCGGTGGCGGGCGAGCCTTCGCAGGAAGTCACGCATGGGCGCGGGTCCTCGGGTCCAGCCAGAGGCAGAGGAGGTCCACGGCGAAGTTCGCCGCGAGCACCGCCAGGGTGATGACCAGGAACAGCCCCTGCATCAGCGGGTAGTCCTGGTTGCGCACGGCGAGGATGAGCAGGTAGCCCGTGCCCGGATAGGAGAAGACGATCTCCGTGAGCAGCGAACCGGACAGCACGAAGCCCACCGCCATGCCGAAGCTGGTGACGTTGGGCAGCAGCGCGTTGCGGGCCGCGTAGCGGAGCATCACCTGCCGGGGCGGCAGGCCGCGCGCGTGCGCCAGCCGGATGGAGTCCGTGCCCAGCGTGGCCACCATCGTGTTGCGCATGCCCAGCATCCACCCGCCCAGCGTGGCCACCACGATGGAGGACGCGGGCAGCACCGCGTGGCGGGCCACGTCCGCGGCGAACGCGAACGACAGCCCCGGCTCCATGTCGTGCCCGTAGGCGTGGCGCAGCGGGAACCACCCCAGCACGAAGCCGAAGAGGTACAGCGCCAGCATCGCCAGCCAGAAGTACGGAAAGGCCCCCAGGAACGCGAGCGCGGGCGCCAGCCCCGAGTCCAGCCACCCGCCCCGGTTCCACGCGGCGAGCACGCCCAGGAAGGACCCCACCACGAAGCTGATGATGACCGCCACGCCGGCCAGCCCCACCGTCCACATCAGGCCCGTGCCAATCACCTCCGACACGCGCGAGGGGAAGTACGCGTAGGACATGCCCAGGTCGCCCTGCGCCAGGTGCTTCAGGTACGTGAAGTACTGGGCGTACAGCGGCGCGTCCGTAAAGCCGAAGGCGGCCCTGAGCGCGCCCATGGCCTCCGGCGCGACCTTGCCCTCGAAGCGCGCGAACATGGCCGCGGCCGGGTCGCCGGGGGCCAGGCGCGGGATCACGAAGTTGAGCGTGAGCGAGGCCCACGCGGCGATGAGGTAGAAGCCCAGTCGCCGGAGGATGTAGCGGCCCATGGTCAGCGCTCCCTCGGGGACAGCCGCGTCAGCACCAGCAGGCTGTCGGGCTCCGCGTGCGGCGCGAGCCGCGCGTAGGGGTCCTGCTCGGTGGGGAAGCCCGTGAAGCGCGAGGAGTTGGACTCCCCCCAGGACGGGTTGGGGAAGAGCGGAATCGCGGGCGCGACGGCGGAGAAGCGCTGCTGCACCTGGGACATCAGCGCGTGCTGCTCCTCCGGCGTGCCGGCGCGCTCGAAGCGCATGAGCAGCGCATCCGCCTGCGCGTCGCCCACGCGGTGCCAGTTGGCCGCGGCCACCTCGCCCACCGGCCGCACCGTGCGCGGCGACAGGAGCCACTTGTAGAAGTTGTATGGCGTGGGCCCGTCCAGCGACCAGGAGATGGCCAGCTGGAACTCGCCCTTCTGCAGGCGCGTGAACCAGGTGCCGAACTCATACGTCTTGAGCGTCACGCCGACGCCCAGCTTGCGCAGGTCGCGGCCCACCACCTGCCCCGCCCGCACCCAGTCCGACCACCCGCTCACGACCTCCAGGTCCATCGTGAAGGGCTGCCCGTCCTTCAGGCGCCGCATGCCGTCCGCGCCGCGCGTGAGGCCCGCCTCGTCCAGGAGCTTGTTCGCCGCGTCCAGGTCGTAGCGCGTCCACGCGTCCTTCGCGACGTCCGCGTCCTTCCAGCCGGTGTACGCGTCGTTGAGGGCGGTGGCGTCCGCGGGGCGGGTGTAGCCATACATGGCCACCTCCACCAGCCGGTCGCGGTCCAGCGCCATGCTCAGCGCCTTGCGCACGCGCACGTCGTCCAGCGGCGGGCGCGTGGTGTTGGGATAGAGGAAGACGGTGCTGCCGTAGAGCGGGAACCAGCGCGCGTGGTGCGCGGGGTCGCGCGACACGAAGGTGCGGTCCACCGCCGGCACGAAGTTGCCCGCCCAGTCCACCTCCCCCTCCACGAGCGCCATGTTGGCCTGGTCGTTGGTGGGGAACGCGAGGAAGCGCAGCGCGGACACCGCGGGCTTGCCGGGCTGCCAGTAGCGCGGGTTGCGGCCCAGCTCGTAGACCTGGTTGCGGAACAGCATCACCTGGGTGAAGGGCCCGGTGGCCACCGGCTCCGGGTTGGTGAACGTCACCGGGTCCGCGACGTCCTTCCAGACGTGCTGGGGCACGATGACCTGATGCGCCAGGTCGCTGAAGCCCGGCAGGTACACGCGGGAGAAGGTGAAGGCGACGGTGCCCTTCCCCTCCGCCTTCACGTCCGCGAGGAAGCGCCACACGCCGCCCGCGTCCAGCGCGGGGTGCTGCTTGAGCAGGCCGAAGGTGAAGACGACGTCCGCCGCGGTGAACGGCTCGCCGTCGGACCAGAGGACGCCGTCGCGCAGGGTGAAGCGCAGCGTGCGCTGGTCCTCGGACCACGCGTGGCCGGTGGCGAGCCATGGCACCCACTGCCCCTGCGCGGAGCTGAAGATCTCCATGCACTCGTACACACCGGCCCGGGTGGGCCAGCGCGCACCGGCGCCCGCGAACAGCGGGTTGAAGTTGCGCACCCACGCGCTCTGCTGCTCCACGGAGACGAACAGCACGCCGGGCGGCCGGGGGCGCGGCTCGGACGAGCACGCCACCAGCAGGGCCAGCGGCAGGAGCGCGCGGGCGAACCTCACGGCGCGGCCCTCGCGTAGACGCGCACGTAGTCCACCTTCATCGTCTGCGGGAACACCGTCTTCGAGTCCGGCGGCCCCACGAACGAGCCGCCCACGGCGACGTTCAGGAGGATGAAGTGCGGATGGTCGTAGACCCACTTGCGGCCGGCGGGCAGGTTCTTGGGCGTGACCTCGAAGTAGACGGTGTCGTCCAGGATGAAGCGCAGGCGCTCCGGCTCCCACTCCACCGCGTAGAGGTGGAAGTCCGCGGCGAGCGGCGCGCCGGAGACCGCGTGCTCCCGGCCGATGTTCCCGCCGCCGGAGTAGCCCGGTCCGTGCAGCGAGCTGCGGATCACCGAGGGGATCTGCCCCTTGTGCTCCATGATGTCGATCTCGCCGCAGTCCGGCCAGCCGAGGGAGTCCACGTCCGCGCCCAGCATCCAGAACGCGGGCCAGATGCCGCGGCCCGTGGGGAGCTGGATGCGCGCCTCGACGCGGCCGTAGGCCGTGCTGTAGCGGTCCTTCGTCGACAGGCGCGCGGACGTGTAGTCGTTGTTGCCGTAGCGCTCCTTGCGCGCGGTGATGAGCAGGTGGCCCTCACCGTCCAACGACGCGTTCTCCGCCCGCGCGGTGTTGTACTCGTACTGGCCGTTGCCCCACCCGTCCCCGCCCACCTCCGGGGTCCAGCGCTCGCTGGAGGGCTTTGAGCCCGCCGGCCCGTCGAACTCGTCCTGCCAGACGAGCTCCCACCCCGTGCCCGGCTCCTCGGGGGCGGGCGCCGGTTGCTCGTTTTGCTTGTTATCCAGACCTGCTGCCGGATCACACGAAGCCATCCCCAGGCCCGACAGGGCCAGGGCGAGGACGACACGGCGCGGAGTCATGCGGTTCTCCCGACGTTCTGCGTGGGAAAGAGGGAGCGGTCGCGCAGCGCCGCCTGGAGCACGAGGGTGGCCGCGCCCACGGCGATGGCGCGCTCTCCCAGCGTGGACGTGACGATGCGGGTCTCCGCCATGGAGACGGACAGCGCGCGCTGCCGCACGGACGCGCGCAACGGGTCGAGCAGCAGCTCGCCCACGGAGGAGATCTCCCCGCCCAGCACGACGACGGCGGGGTTGAGCAGGTTGAGCAGGCCGCCCACGGCGATGCCCAGGTAGGCGCCCATGCCGTCGATGATCTGCTTCGCGGCGGCGTCGCCCGTGCGGGCGCCCTCCACCAGGTCTCGCACGGTGGGGCCCCTGCGGCCGCGGGTGCCCATGAG
>JAFADT010000254.1 GCA_023424585.1 Pseudomonadota bacterium | reverse complement strand
GACTTCAGCAGGCCGCGCTCCAGCGCCGTCCACTGCCGCTTCACCGCCGCGGGCACCGCCTTCGCCGTGGCGGGCTTCGCGGCGGCGGGCGAGGCCAGCGCCTTGCCGTCCTTGCCGTTGCGCACCGTGATGCGCACCTGCGGCTTCTTGCCCACGGTGGACGTGTCCGCCACCACCACCGCGTTCAAGCCCAGCTCGCTCGCCACGGCGGCGGCGCCAGCGGGCTGCCTCGGGTCCACGTCCAGGCGCGATGCGGCGGCGCGCACCGCGGACTCCGGGACGACCTCGTAGCGGGCCGGACGGCGGTTGAGCTCCGCCTCCAGCACGTCGCGCGCGGCGTCCGCGTGCGGCCCGGAGGCGAGCACCGCCACGCGGCGCGTCTCCGCCACCTTCGAGGCCTTGGCCTTCCTCGTCGTGGACGTCGACGCCTTCTTCGGCGCGGCGTACGCGGTGGGAGCGAACAGCAGGGCCGCGCCCAGCAGGGCGGCGGCGGAGGCGTATCGGGTGCGCGTCATCACGGGTTGCTCGGCTTTCCGGCGACGAGCCACTCGGTGAGGCAGGCCGTGTCCGCGGCGCTCAGCGAGCTGCCCAGCGGCATCTGCGCGCCACAGCCCGGGGACGTCGTCAGCTTCTTCAGGAAGAACGACTGGGACGGGTTGGCGCTGTCCGCCAGCGGCGCCGCGTCGCACGTCGCGTTGGTGGTGTAGAGCCGCCCGGGGAGGCCGGACGCCTGGAGGTCCAGGTTCCCGCCCGCGGCCTTGTTCTCCGTGGAGTGACACGTGAAGCACTGCGCCTGGATGATGCTGGACGCGGTGGTGCCCGGCGCGCAGGAGCTGGTGTTGCCTCCGGTGAAGCGCTCGGGGTCATCAAGCCCGCCAGCACAGCCGGCGGTGGTGGCGAGGAGCGCGGCCGCGACCAGCGTGGCGCGCGACGGACGACGGGCGGCGGATGGGTTCGCGAACAAGTCGAGCACGGGGGCAAGAGGGGAGCGACAAGCCCCGCAGGATACCCGGCCCGCGCGGGACTGTGCACCCTTCAACGGATCCGTTCGCGCTCACGTGACACGCGCTCCCTTCTCCGCTTGCCCTCCCCTGGGTGCGAGGGGGTCACACCTACCTCGCCCCGAGCGCCGGCGGGTCCCCGGCTACCTGTTGCGCTTCTTGAGGAAGCGCGTCACCCGGAGCTTCCCGAAGCGGCCGCCGAACAGGTACCAGGTGAGCACCGCGCCGAAGAGGGCCGCGGCGAGCGCGATGCCCACGATGCCCAGCACCGGCACGTTCCCGTACATGGGCGGCCGGGGCGCGAAGGCGATGAAGGCGCCCACGATGAAGCCGCACGCGCACAGGCCCAGGAAGGCGATGACGGCCACGCTGCGCAGGTTCTCGTTGAGCTTGTCGAACTGCTCCGCGCGCACCGTGACGCTGAACTTGCCCGTCTCCAGGTCCATCAGGATCTGCGACAGCTGCGTGGGCAGGTCCTGCGCCATGGACTGGAAGCGCAGCAGCGTGCGCATCAGGCCGCCCTGGAGCTGCGTGGGGTCATACCGGCCCGCCATCAGCTCCTTCGCGTACGGCAGCGCGACCTCCAGGATGTTCAGCTCCGGGTAGAGTCCGCGCAGCATGCCCTCCGTGGAGATGGAGGCGCGCGACAGGAGCGCGTACTCCTTGGGGATGCGGATGCGGTACTTCACCGCCAGGTCCAGCAGGTCGCGCAGGAGCGTGCGCGCGTCCACCTGGCCCAGCGTGGTGGGCAGGTGCTGGCCGAGGATGGACTCGATGTCGTTGCGGAAGCCCATCAGGTTGGCGCGCGAGTCCGGCACGCCCACGCGGTAGAGGATGCGCGCCACGGAGTCGCTGTCCTTCAGCGCCACCGCCAGGCACAGCATCACCAGCGTCTCCTGCATGGGGCGGGTGAGCCGGCCCACCACGCCGAAGTCCAGCAGCGCCAGCCGGTTGCCCTCCATGAGCAGCACGTTGCCGGGGTGCGGGTCGCCGTGGAACAGGCCGTCGTCGAAGAGCTGGCGGAAGCTGGCCTCCAGGATGTGCTGGGCCACCTGCTTGCGGTCCGCCTCCGCCAGGGTCGCGGGGTTGATCTTCTCCCCGCGGATGAACTCCATGGTGAGCACGGTGCGGCTGGAGAGCGCCGCGTGCACGCGCGGAATCTTCAGGTACGGGCGGTCCTTGTGGTTCTCCAGGAACGCGCGGATGTTGGTGGCCTCGTTGATGAAGTCCAGCTCCTCGTGGATGGCTCGGTCGAACTCGTCCACGATGCCGGAGGGCGTGTAGATGCCCGTCTCCTCCACCACGGCCTCCAGCAGGCGCGCCAGCGAGCGCAGCACGCCCAGGTCCGCGTCGATGCGCTGGGCGATGCCGGGGCGCTGCACCTTGATGACGACCTCCTCGCCGTCCAGCGTCACCGCGCGGTGCACCTGCGCGATGGACGCGGCGGCGAGCGGCTCCGGATCCACCTGGGCGAACAGCTCCTGCACGTCCTTGCCCAGGGCCTCGCGGATCTGCGCGTGGATGGCCTCCAGGGGGATGGCCTCCACGTCGTCCTGGAGCGTGGCCAGCTCGTCCACGAACTCGGCGGGCAGGAGGTCCGCGCGGGTGGAGAGCACCTGGCCCAGCTTGATGAACGTGGGGCCCAGCTCCGACAGGAAGAGGCGGAAGCGGCGCGCGGTGGACTCGCGGCGGGCCTCCTCGGAGACCTCCACCTTCTCCTTGCGGCCGCCCAGCAGGCGCCAGACGCCGGCGCGGTCGGTCACCTCGCCGAAGCCGTGGCGGGCGGCGATGAGGGCGATCTGCCGGATGCGGTTGAGGTCCTGGAGATTCATGGCGAGGCCTGTGGGGCAGCCTGCGGCGGACGGGCCACGTAGCGCAAGAGGACGTAGCCCACGACGGCGGACAGCAGCGAGCCCGTCAGGATGCCCAGCTTGGCCTCCGCCAGCAGGGCCGGCTGGTGCGCGAAGGCCAGCCCGGCCACGAAGAGGGCCACCGTGAAGCCGATGCCGGCCACCACCGCCACCCCGTGCAACTGGGCGACGCTGCCGCCCGTGGGCAGCGGGGACACGCCCGCCTTCACCGCCGCCCAGGTGAACAGGAAGATGCCCAACTGCTTGCCCACGAAGAGGCCCACGATGATGCCCAGCGGCAGGGGCTTGAGCAGGTCGGAGCGCGACATGGCGGACACGTCCACGCCGGAGTTGGCCAGCGCGAACAGCGGCACGATGCCGTAGGCCACGTAGCCGTGCCACAGGTGCACGAAGCGGTTGAGCGGCGGCTCGATGTCCTCCAGCGCCTCCTCGATGTGGAGCAACTGCGCGCCCCGCGCGCCCTCGTCGTCCGGCTGGGACACGAGCCCCCGGATGTACTCCGCCAGCTCCTCCAGCACCTCGCGCCCCGGGCGGGTGGGCAGCGCGGGGATGGCCAAGCCCAGCACCACGCCGGACAGCGTGGCGTGGATGCCGCCGTGGTGCATGGCGTACCAGAGCGCCGCGCCCACGGCGGCGTAGGCCAGGCCGCTGCGCACGTAGAAGCGGTTGAGCCCCCAGAGCGCCGCCACGAGCCCCGCCGCCACCGCCAGCCACTCCACGTGCACGCCCGTGCCGTAGAACAGCGCGATGACGAGGATGCCGCCGATGTCGTCGAAGATGGCGAGCGCGGTGAGGAATACCACCAGCCCCTGGCTCACGCGCGCCTTCACCAGCGTGAGGCAGCCGATGGCGAAGGCGATGTCCGTGGCCATGGGGATGGCCCAGCCTCCCTCCGCGGGCGTGCCCCGAGTGAAGAAGAAGTAGAGCCCCGCGGGGACCACCATCCCGCCCAGCGCGGCGATGAGCGGCAGCACCGCCCGGGAGAGGGTGCGCAGCTCGCCCGCGGCCAGCTCGCGCTTGATCTCCATCCCCGCCAGGAAGAAGAAGAGCGTCATCAGGCCGTCGTTGATGAGCTCGCGGAAGGTGAAGGGGCCGCCGTGGCCCGCCACCTCCAGGCGCAGGGGCGCGTCGAAGACGGCGGCATAGGTGGCGCCCCAGGGGGAGTTGGCCCAGGCGAGCGCGGCCACCGCGCAGAGCGCCAGGAGGATGCCGCTGCTGGCCTCCAGCCGGAAGAACGCCTGCACGGGGGCCAGGGCCACCTTGAACAGGGCGGGGACGAGGGGACGGGTCGTCGTCGGGGGAGAGGTCGCCATGTCGCCGGGCAGCCTGCCGGGGGGCCCGGGGCCTGCAAACCGTTTTCGGTCGCGGGCCCGTCAAAATGTCGGACGAGGGTGGTAGGCATACGCGCCAGGTAGGGGCGCCGGTCCGTTGATCCGGAGGTAAGGCCGTGAGAGAAGGTCGGGGATGGTGGTGACGCAGCAGATGAAGACAGGCAAGGCGGCGGCCGGGGTGCTGCCCGAAGAGGACACGACTCCGGACGTCGGCGCGGGTGAGGCCCCCGCGGGAGCGCGGGAGATCGCCTCGCTGACCCCGATGATGCGCCAGTACCTGGAGGTGAAGGCGCTCCATCCGGACACGGTGCTCTTCTTCCGGCTGGGTGACTTCTACGAGATGTTCTTCGAGGACGCGGTGAAGGCCTCGGAGCTGCTCCAGATCACCCTCACGGCGCGGGCCAAGGGCGCGGACAAGATCCCCATGTGCGGGGTGCCGTACCACTCCTCGCGCCGGTACATCGCGAAGCTGGTGGAGCACGGCCTCAAGGTCGCCATCTGCGAGCAGGTGACGGAGCCGGGCGCGGGGCCGGGCATCGTGCAGCGGGAGGTGACGCGGGTCATCACACCCGGCATGGTGCTGGACGACGAGGTGCTGGAGCCGCAGGCCAGCAACTTCCTCGCGGCCGTGTGCTGGGGGGAGGCGGGCTTCGGCGCGGCGCTGCTGGAGGCGTCCACCGGCGAGTTCTACACCTTCGAGGCGCAGGGCCTGTCGGAGCTGGTGGAGGGCCTGTCGCGCGTGGAGCCGCGCGAGCTGCTGGTGCCCCAGGGGATGCGGGAGGCGCCGGAGGTGGTGCAGGTGTGCCAGCGGCTGTCGCGCGCGCCGGCCGTGGCGGAGGGCGAGGGCGCGGCCTTCGAGCACACCCGGGCCGCCGCGTTCCTGCGCTCGCACTTCAACGTGCAGTCGCTGTCCGCGTTCGGGCTGGACGGCTCGCCGCTGGCCACCGGGGCGGCCGGGGCCGCGCTGCGCTACCTGAAGGACACGCAGAAGACGCCCGCAGCGCACGTGGACCGGCTGTCGCGCCAGGAGCGCGCGGGCTGCCTGGTGATGGACGAGTCCTCGCGGGGCAACCTGGAGGTGCTCAAGAGCCTGCGCGACGGCGGGCGCAAGGGGTCGCTGCTGGGCGTGCTGGACCGGACGGCCACGGGCCCGGGCGCGCGAAAGCTGGCGCGCTGGCTGTCCGCGCCGCTGTGCTCGCTGCCGGAGATCGAGGCGCGGCTGGACGCGGTGGAGGAGCTGTCCGGCAAGAGCGTGTGGCGCGAGGAGCTGGTGGCCACGCTCAAGGAGGTGGGCGACCTGGAGCGGCTGTGCGGCCGGCTGTCGCTGGGCGCGGGCAACGCGCGGGACCTGCGCGCGCTGGGGCTGTCGCTGACGCAGCTGCCGAAGCTGGGCGCGGCGCTCGCGCGGTGTGACGCGGCGCTGCTCAAGTCGCTGGCCGGGCCGCTGGGCGCGCTGCCGGAGCTGGCGGACCTGCTGATGCGCGCGGTGACGGACGAGCCGCCGGTGGTCATCCGCGAGGGCGGCTTCATCCGGCCGGGCTTCCACGCGGAGCTGGACGACCTGGTGGCGCTGTCCACGTCCGGCAAGGACTACCTGCTCAAGCTGGAGCAGCGGGAGAAGGACCGCACGGGCATCTCCTCGCTGAAGATCCGCTACAACAAGGTGTTCGGCTACTACCTGGAGGTGACGAAGGCGAACCTCCACGCGGTGCCCAGGGACTACATCCGCAAGCAGACCACGGTGGGCGCGGAGCGCTTCGTCACCGAGGAGCTGAAGGAGTACGAGGAGAAGGTCCTCACCGCCGAGGAGCGCCGGGTGGTGCTGGAGCTCCAGCTGTTCGAGGAGCTGCGCGCGAAGGTGATCGCCGCGGCGCCGGCCATCCGCTCCGCGGCGGAGGCGGTGGCCACGGCGGACGCGCTGGTGTCGTTCGCGCGGTGCGCGGCGGAGTACGGCTACACGCGGCCGCAGGTGGACGCGGGCGAGGGGCTGACCATCACCGGCGGCCGGCACCCGGTGGTGGAGCGGATGCTGGGCTCGGGCGAGTCCTTCGTCCCCAACGACGTGCGGCTGGATCCGGAGGACGCGCAGCTCCTGGTCATCACCGGCCCGAACATGGCGGGCAAGAGCACGGTGATGCGGCAGGTGGCGCTGACGGCGCTGATGGCGCAGGCGGGCTCGTTCGTGCCGGCGAAGGCGGCGCGCATCGGCCTGTGCGACCGCATCTTCACGCGCGTGGGCGCGGCGGACAACCTGGCGCGCGGGCAGTCCACGTTCATGGTGGAGATGACGGAGACGAGCCACATCCTCCACCACGCCACGAAGAAGAGCCTGGTCATCCTGGATGAGATTGGCCGTGGTACGTCCACGTTCGACGGCCTCTCCATCGCGTGGGCGGTCGCGGAGCACCTCCACGACAAGGTGGGGGCGCGGGCGCTCTTCGCCACGCACTACCACGAGCTGGTGGACCTGGCGCGCGAGCGGCCGCGGGTGAAGAACCTGTGCATCGCGGTGAAGGAGCAGGGCGGCAAGGTCATCTTCCTGCGCAAGCTGGTGCCCGGCGGGGCCAGCCGCTCCTACGGCATCGAGGTCGCGAAGCTCGCGGGCCTGCCGCCGGAGGTGGTGGCGCGCGCGCGGGAGCTGCTCCAGAACCTGGAGTCCGGCGAGCTGGACGACGCGGGCCGGCCTCGTGTGGCGGTGCGCTCCACGAAGCGCGTCGCCACGAACGCGGGGCAGCTGGGCTTGTTCGGGGGCCCCGCGCCTGCGCCGGCCGCGGTGGCTGCGCCGCCCGTGCCCCCCGCGCACGCGGAGGTGCTGGAGGCGCTCAAGGGCGTCTCCATTGACCGGATGACGCCGCTGGACGCGCTCAACCTGCTGGCGAAGCTGAAGCAGACCTTGGGTTGAGCTGCAGGCACGCCCGGTTCGTGCGGGGGGAGCATTGTCGTCCTGATCGACCAGGCAGGTCATGAGCTGCGAGCGCGTGCCGTCAGCCCTGCGCCGGTTCAGGGCGGGTGCGGCTGCCCCAGGCACGAATGGAGCGCGGGCCCCGGGCGTGAAGTAGGCTTCACGCCCGCCATGCAGCTCGCCATCCCCCATGCCCCCCGCCGCGTCCGACTCGCCCAGGTGCCCGGGGCGGTGGCGCGGCTGGTGCGAGGGGTGGTGCTGGGCCTGGGGATCATCGCCGTGCTGGGGCTGGGTGCCGGCTACGTCGGGCGCTACTTCGTGGAGGAACAGCGCTTCACGGCCCATGCGGAGCTGGTGGACGCGGTGGTGGGCGCAAGCCACGCGCCTCCTCCCCATCAACGCGAGGACTCGGAGGGCACGCTGGACGTCCTCTACACGTTCGGTGATGAGGAACACTCCGTGTCTGGAGTCCGCACGGAGGCGGACTTCGCGGCGGGCCTGGGCCACGGCGCCCGGGTGCAACTGCTGGTGGATCCGTCCCAGCCGGGGCGCCCTCGCGAGGCGACCTACGCCCGGGCCCGGGCGGCCCGCGTGGGGCTGCTGCCCTGGGGCCTCGGTCTGGGCGCGCTGGTGGCGCTGGGCGGCTTCGCCTGGGAGGTGCGGCGGCTGTGGCGCCGGGAGGTCGTGCCCCTGCGCCTGGGCGCGCTGGTGTGGCTCACCCCGGACGACGGGTATCTGCCGGAAGGGAAGGGCGAGGCGGTGTTCCCCGCGCACTTCTTCCGCCAGGACGTGAAGCACGCCGTGCGCGCGCGCTGCCGCCCCCAGCGGGCCCCGGTGCGCAACGGCGGCAAGGTGCTGGCGGCCGTGGTCCCCGCCGAGCCGGGGTGGTGCCGCGTCATCGACGAGGAGCTGGCGCGGACGCTGGGCTGGGTGCGCTGACAGACGGACAGGTGGGGTTGAAAAGTTGCTGCCCCCCGGAGGCCGTGTGACACACGCCTGTAGCTGCAACGTCCGGAGGCTTCCATGCGCTTTCGCTTCTCCCTCTTCGTGCTGCCCGTGCTGCTCCTCACGGCCCCGAGCGCCGTCGGGGCCGGCAAGCGCAACGAAGCGGAGGAGGCGTACCAGCAGGCCCGCCGCGCCTACTACGCGCTGAAGGACGACGCGGCCCGCCGCAAGCTGCGCCACCACTGGCTCAACGTGGCGCACCGCTTCGAGTCCGTCGCCACGCGCTTCCCCAAGAGCGAGCGCGCCCCCGACGCCCTCTTCACCGCGGGCGACCTCCTCCAGGAGCTGAGCCGCATCTCCTTCGTGGACGAGGACCTCCAGGCCGCCATCGCGGACTACTCGAAGCTCGTGGAGGCGCACCCGAAGCACCGGCTCGCGGACGACGCGGCGCTCGCGCTGGCGCGCATCCACGTCAACCGCCTGGACAAGCCGGAGGCGGCCCGGAAGATCCTCAACGACTCGCTGGCCGCGAACCCCAAGGGCGACCAGGTCAAGGAGCTCAAGTCGCTGCTGGCCTCGCTGCCCGCGCCCAGCAAGACGCCGCCCGCGAAGCCCTCGGTGAAGCCGCTGCCCCCGGTGGTGAAGTCCACGCCGGACGCCGCCGTCGCCGCGGCCCCCAGCTCGCAGCTGGTGGATGCGATCACCCGGCTCGCGCGCGAGCCGTCCCCCGTGCTGCCGCGCCTGGATCCGAACGTCCCGGCGTCGGGCCCTGACACCTCCGCCAGGGATGCGGCGGCGAACATCGTGGACGCGCCCACCGTCGCCGACCGGACCGGGGACGCGAAGGACGCCGCGAAGGCTCCGGAGGCGGTGGCCTCCGCGAATGGGGCGTCGCAGCCCGCGAAGCCGGAGGCCCGCGTGGAGGTCCCGACCGTGGCGTCGAAGGCTCCGGCGGTGGAGAGCACCCCGGTACCCCCGAAGCCGGCGCAGCCCGAGGCGGTGGCGTCGAAGGCGCCCCGCGCGGTGTCGCCGGCTCCGGATGCGCCTCGCCCGGTGACGGCGCCGGTGGACGCACAGGTGGCGCAGGCCCGGCTCAAGGCGGTGGCGAAGCAGTCCCGCAACGCGGAGCTGACGCTGGCGGAGCAGCTGGGGTTGAAGGTGCGTCGCGTGGTCATTGACGCGGGCCACGGCGGCCATGACTCGGGCGCCATCGGCAAGGCGGGGACGAAGGAGAAGGACGTGGCGCTGGCCATCTCCAAGAAGGTCGCGGACGGCCTGCGGGAGAAGGGCCTGGAGGTGGTGCTCACCCGCGACGACGACACCTTCATCCGCCTGGAGGACCGCGCGAAGCTGGCCAACGAGGCGCACGGCGACCTGTTCATCTCGGTGCACTGCAACTCGGCGGCGACGCACAAGCTGCGCGGCATCGAGACGTACACGCTCAACACGTCCGCGGATCGCTACTCCATCCGGCTGGCCGCTCGCGAGAACGCGTCCTCCGAGAAGGGCATCAGCGACCTTCAGTTCATCCTCGCGGACCTGGCCACCAAGGCGAACACCGAGGAGTCCTCGCGGCTGGCGAACGCCGTGCAGCACAACCTGGTGGCGGGCCTGTCCAGCAAGTACGACGGCATCAAGGACCTGGGCCACAAGGAGGCGCTGTTCTACGTGCTCCTCGGCGCGAAGATGCCCGCCATCCTGGTGGAGACGTCCTTCCTGTCGCACGCCGAGGACGAGAAGCGCCTGGCGTCCGAGCGCTACCAGGACGAGGTGGCGAAGAACATCGTGCTCGGAGTGGAAGAGTTCCTCGGTGATCGGCGCCGCGTGGCCAAGGTAGACTGACGCCTCCGCCGTCAGTCGTCCCCATGGCCGAGCAGTCTCCTCCGTCCAGCCCCAAGCCCGCGCAGGACCCGCACGCGCCCCCGTTCCGGACGGATGCGGACCTGCGCGCGTGGCTGAGGGCGGAGGGCCTGGAGCACCTGTCGCGCCTGAGCCTGGCGCTGCTCACCCCGCGCGTGGAGGCCGCCTGGCTGCCGCAGGTGCGCGCGGTCATCTCCCGCCGCCGGTTGGTGGAGCTGCTGGCCCAGGACACGCTCGACCGCTGGACCGCGGAGATGCTGCCCACGCCGCGCATGCGCGACCTGCTGCCCACGCTCGCCCGGCGCCACGTGGAGGACGAGCGGCAGGGCGCCATCGAGGCCCGCGCCTCCGTCGCGGAGCGCATCACGCCTCCGGCCGACCCGCGCACGCACCCGGTCCACGCGCTGCTCATGGCGTGGCGCGGTCGGGTGCCTCCGAGCATCGCGCCGCGTCCAGCGCGCGCGTTGTCGGTGGAGGCGCTGGTGGAGGAGCCGGACCTGCCGGGCTTCCGCCTCAAGGAGACGCGCAGCTCCGAGCTGCCGGTGTCCCCGCCGGGCTCGGGCTTCATCCTGCCGGAGGCCCGGCTCACGTTCAGCCCGTCCGAGGTGACGGTGGACTGCTCGTGCGGCGCGACGTTCTGCGTGCACCAACTGGCGGTGGTGGACACCGCGCTGCTCTGGCTGCGGCAGCGCTGGACGGAGGACTTCGGCGAGACGCTGGAGGAGCTGGTGCGGCCCGCGTGGGCCCGGACGCTGCGCGCGCTGGAGCGCGCGGTGGAGGAGAGTCCGGGCGGCGGTGGGGGCGTGGAGATCGCCTGGCGGCTGGACGTCATCGAGGGGTACGGCGTGGAGGTCACGCCCTATGTGCACCGGCGCACGAAGAAGGGCCAGCGCACGACGGGCGCGAAGGTCGGCCGGCGCAAGCTGCTCCAGGAGTACGGCTCGCAGCTCAGCCCTTCGGACTCGCGCATCGCCGCGCTGCTCCCCGACGGTACGGCCCCCGCGTCGCGCGCGCTGCTGTTCGAGCTGATCAGCCACCCGCGCCTGTCGCTGGAGGGCACGCAGGACATCCCCGTGCGCATCGAGCGCGCGAAGGTGGGACTGGTCGCCGAGGACCGCGGCGGCACCGTGCTGGTGAACGCGGGCGTGGATGGCACCGTGCTGCCCGCGCCGCTGCTGGAGCGCGTGCGCAAGGCGAAGCCAGAGGACGCGGTGTTCCTCTGGGACGAAGGCGCGCACGTGCTCACGGTGCTGGACGTGAGCCCGGAGGTGCGGGCGATGGCCACCGTGCTCCAGCGGCACGGCAACGCGTTTCCGCCCGAGAGCCATGGGGCGCTGCTGGAGCACCTGTCGAAGCTCTCCGTGCGCCTGCCGGTGGCCATGCCCCGCAGCGTGATGGGCGAGTCCATCGCGCCGCAGCAGCTTCCCGTCCTCCGGCTGGAGGGACAGCCCGGCGGCGCGGTGCGCCTGGAGCTGCGGCTGCGCGCGCTGCCGGATGGGCCGGCGTACCTGCCCGGCGAGGGGCCTCGCGACGTGCACGTGCGGCGCGACACGCGGTCCTTCCACGCGGTGCGCGACTTCGGACGCGAGCTGGCCGCGGCCACGGCGCTCCAGGCCCGGTTGCCGTTGCAAGCGGCGGAGCCACAGGAGCTGCCGTTCTGCTTCCTCTTCCACAGCGCGCAGGGCGGGCTGGCGGTGCTGGCCGCGTGCGCGGAGCTGGAGCCCCGGCCGGAGCTGGAGTGGGTGGGCACGTCCATGCGGCTCGTGCCGAAGCGGGGCGCGGGGGACCTGAAGGTCGTCCTGGAGCGCAAGCGCGAGTGGTTCGGCGTGCTGGGGGGCCTGTCCGTGGAGGGCGAGCGGGTGGAGCTGGCGCGCCTGCTGGACGCGGCCCGGCGCAAGGAGCGCTTCGTCCAGGTGGACGCGCGCACGTGGGTGGAGATCGAGGCCGCGCTGCGCGAGCACCTGGAGCGGCTGGCGGATCACGCGTACCTGTCACGGCACGGCCTGGAGGTGGGGCCGTCCGCGGCGGAGGCGCTGGCGGGGCTGGGCACGGCGGGCGCGATCATCGACGCGGACGCGTCCTGGAAGTCCCTGGTCGAGCGCATCTTCGCGGCGAAGGAGCTGAAGCCCCGGGTGCCCGCGACGCTCAAGACGGAGCTGCGCGACTACCAGTTGGAGGGCTTCCGCTGGCTCACGCGGCTGGCGTCGTGGAACGCGGGTGGGGTGCTCGCGGACGACATGGGCCTGGGCAAGACGGTGCAGGCGCTGGCCGTGCTGCTGGAGCGCGCGAAGCACGGCCCCGCGCTGGTGCTGGCGCCCACGTCCGTGGCCTTCAACTGGCGGGACGAGGCGAAGCGCTTCGCGCCGTCGCTCAAGGTGACCCTCTTCTCCGACGCCGAGGACCGGGGCGGCACGCTGGAGCGGCTGGGGCCGCGGGACGTGCTGGTGCTCAGCTACGGCCTGCTGGTGCGCGACATCGAGCGGCTGGCCGCGCTGCGCTTCTCCACCATCGTCTTCGACGAGGCCCAGTCCCTGAAGAACGCGGCCACGCAGCGCTTCCGCGCGGCGCGGGCGCTCCAGGGCGACTTCAAGTTCGCGCTGTCCGGCACGCCGCTGGAGAACCACCTGGGCGAGCTGTGGGCCCTCTTCGCCGTCGTGTTCCCGGGACTGCTGGGCAGCCTGGAGGCGTTCCGCAGCCGCTTCGCCGCGCCGATTGAAAGGCAGGTGGACCCGACGGCCGCGCCCGCGCTGGCCCGGGTGCTCCAGCCCTTCCTCCTGCGCCGCACCAAGGCGCAGGTGGAGGCCCAGCTGCCGCCGCGCACGGACGTGCACGTGCCCGTCGTCCTGTCTCCGCCGGAGTGGACGCTCTACGAGGACGCGCGCCTGGCGGCCCTGTCCGACCTGGAGACGCGCAAGGCGAAGATGAAGGACCAGGAGCGCCGCATCGAGGTGCTGGCGGCGCTCACGCGGCTGCGGCTGCTCGCGTCGCACCCCCGGCTGTACGACGCGTCGTCCAAGCTGGAGTCCGCCAAGCTGGAGCGCTTCCTGGAGCTCATCCAGGAGCTGCGCGAGGAGGGCCACCGTGCACTGGTGTTCAGCCAGTTCACGTCCCACCTGGCCCTGGTCCGCGAGGTGCTGGACGCCCAGGGCATCCCCTACGAGTACCTGGACGGCCAGACGCCCGCGGGCGCCCGTGCGGAGCGCGTGCGAGCCTTCCAGGAGGGCGACGCGCCCCTGTTCCTGATCTCCCTCAAGGCGGGGGGCTTCGGCCTCAACCTGACGGCCGCCACCAGCGTCATCCACCTGGACCCGTGGTGGAACCCGGCCGTAGAGGATCAGGCCTCCGATCGCGCCCACCGCATCGGCCAGCAGCGGCCCGTCACGGTCTACCGGCTGGTGGCACGCGGGACGATCGAGGAGCAGATGCTCTCGCTCCATGAGCAGAAGCGGGCCCTGGTGGCTGGCGTGCTGGAGGGCAAGGACGCCGCCGCGCGCCTCTCCACCCAGGAGCTGCTGGGACTGCTCGCGCAACGGCTGCCAGGCATCGATGGCCTGGAGTCCGACACCACGAAGCACTGAACAGTCTTTCCGTGGTTCTTGACGGGGCCTCTCGGGCGCCTGAACGGGCACTGAACAGACTTTTAGCCATTTTCGGCACCTTCAAGCCTGAACGGTCGAGCAGGCCCGGGGGCTGATCGGCCATGCCTACATGAAACATTGATCAGGTAGGAGGGGCACGCCGTTCGCCCGTGGACACTGGAGCGGGGCACCTACATCCACCCAGCCGACCGGAAGCATCATGCCTACATGCTCTTGTTTTCAGTGGGTTGGAGCGAACCCCGTGAAGCATGTATCAATTGAATACATGTTTCATATGTTTGTGATATGTAATTAACTGTAATCAATTGCATATTGTCTGTGTTTCAGTTGTGTGTCAGTGGAAAGAAGTGTCCGATCGGGCCGTTCCCGTGGCCCACGGCGAGCGGGTAGCGCAGGGCGGAGGTGACGTACTCCTTCGCCAGCCGCACGGCCTCCAGGGGCGGGGTGCCCAGCGCGAGCCTCGCGGCGATGGCCGCGGACAGCGTGCAGCCGGTGCCGTGCGTGTTCGGCGTGTCCACGGGCGCCACGGAGAGCGTCTCCATCCGCGTCCCGTCGAACCAGACATCCGTGCCCCGCAGCGCGCCCGGCATGCCGCCGCCCTTCACGAGCACCACGCGGGCGCCCAGGGCGTGGATGCGCCGGGCCGCCTCGCGCATGTCCTCCAGCGTCTCGATGTCCATGCCCGCGAGCAGCCTCGCCTCGTGGCGGTTGGGCGTGAGGATGGCGGCCAGGGGCAGCATGCGCGCGCGCAGCGCCTCCACCGCCGCGTCGTCGATGAGCCGCGATCCCGCGCGGGACACCATCACGGGGTCCACCACGATGGGGCCCAGCGACACGCGGGAGAGCTGATCCGCCACGGCCTCGATGAGCGCGCGCTGGGCCAGCATGCCCACCTTGACCGCGTCCACGCGCATGTCCGACGCGACGGCGTCCACCTGCGCGGTGACGGCTTCGGGCGGGAGCAGGT